>JAHIKS010000068.1 GCA_018897475.1 Candidatus Altarchaeota archaeon | reverse complement strand
GGTCACTTGTATACTCGACGTCATTCAGCTCCAGTCCTCTCCTCTGGTTCTTTATGGCGGCTCCGATTCCGCTTCCCCTCAGCTTCGATTCCAGCTCCAGATAGAGGCACACCTTCATTTTAGTATTTCATCCCTGACAGACAGACCTTGCAGACCCCTCCCTCGGTCATGCACGAGGAACATACCCTCTTTCCGCAAAGCCTACAGCTTTGAATCGCTGCTGCCCCACCGCAGATGTCGCACAGGCCCTGGGTCATATGATAATATATTTTTTTGCAATAAATAAGTAATCAGCGTGAATTCCCAAGCAAAGTTAGGCACTAAAACCAATAAAAAACCAGATACCACTCCCCCAGAAACCTAGGAGGCCTTCAGAAACTCCACCTGCTTCGGCTCCACATTGACCTTGGGCAGCTTTATCGGCGCCGGAAGCCTCAACTTTTTCGACACGTCAAGAGACTCCAGTAGCGACTCCCTTATGATTGCGTTAGTAATCTCCCTCACTGCCTTGGAATCCAGCTCCAGTTTCTTCCCTTTATCCTTCACGGTCTTGTCGAGATTGGGATCCTGATACCAGAGAACGCCCTCCATCTCAATCTTGCCGAGAGTGGGCTTGTAGCTTATGTCGAACTCAAAATTCACCTTGAGATAATCGCCCATCCGTTTGTTCTTCTCCTTACTCATGGACCTTATCTTAAAGTTTGAGACTACCTCTACGTTCTTTGCATTCTTCTCGTTTCTCTCACCGGCTATCTTCTCAAGCCTGAAGTTTACTATTGCCATCTTAAGTTTTTATTTATTCGATTAAGTGTTAAAATATGCCTTAGGGGCGCCCCCCGACCAGGTTCAGCCCAGCCTTTTCATCAAAGCCGAGCATCAGGTTCATGTTCTGGACTGCCTGACCTGAACCTCCTTTCAACAGGTTGTCTATGGCGCTTAGAATGATAATCCTGTCAGAGTTGAAATTCACTCCAACGTCGCAGAAATTTGTGCCGACAACGTCCTTGAGATTCGGAACGTTCTCAATGTCCTGGTCGATAATCCTGACGAACGGCTCCTTGGCGTAGAATTCCCTGTAATGCTTTGTTAAATTCTCATTTATCCCTGCAGAAAAGACGGTTACGTAGCTCAGGATCCCTCTTGCGAAGTCCCCCACCGAGGGGGTGAAGAGGGCATTCACCGTTGCATTGAACACATCCCCCAGGACGAAGTCCATCTCCGGCTTATGTCTGTGCACGAATAGCTTATATGGCCTGAGATTTCCAGAGACCTCCGGGTGGTGTAAAAATTTGGATGGCTCTGCCCCGGCACCGGAACTTCCGGAGACCGAGTTTATCACGACCTTGTCCAGCTCTACGTCGCCGTCCAGCTTCGCCAGGGGCATCATGGAGAGGATTACGGAGGTTGGATAGCAGCCGGGGTTTGTAACAAATCTTGCATTCTTTATCTCCTTTCTATATGCCTCAGGCAAACCGTAGACCCTTTCCTCCAGGAGCTTTTTATTCTTATGGCCCGGGTAGGTTCTCTCGTCTAGCTCGGCATCATTGATTCTGAATTTCCCACCCAGCGTGATTACCTTCATGCCCTTGTCCAGGAGCATGGGAACCTTTTTCAGCCACTCCCCCGGGGGAGAGGCAAAGAACACAACGTCTGAGCCAATCTTGTCGGCCTTAAAATCCATAAATTTTTCGTCAAAGACACCTGCCAGATTACTATGTATAGTGGAAACTGCCTTCCCCGCATGTGTCCTTGAGACGGCATCTATCTCATTGACCTTTGGATGATTCACAAGAACCCGGAGGAGTTCGCCCCCAAGATAGCCGGATGCCCCTACAACCGTTACTTTTACCATTTCGTATTATTTTTGTTTTATGTTATTAAATCTATTCAACTCCGCCCCACACCATGCCCTTGCTGTAGTGGATATTCCCCGTTTCAAGATTCGTGTAATCTATGGTGACATTGGCCCTGTAGTAGGCGCCCTCAACATAATCGTTCGAAAGATCCGAGCACCTCAAGTCTGCAATTGTTTTCATCCCCGGAGTCATCGTAATCGGGGAAGAGTTGTAGCAGTATATGTCCTCTATGTTGGCATCAGCCCTTGTAACCTCAATATCGTTGCCGACATCGTTCCTTACAGCGAGAACAAGCCTGCTCGAGTTCAGGTACGCTGCATGATCCGTAATCTTGAGCTGGGAGAAGCCGGCGTTTCCCTTCAGCGGAGTCTCTGGAGTGAAGGTCTCCATCCGCCACGCAATAATGAGTGCGAGAATTATTACTACTACTCCGAGGCTGTAGATTATTGAATATTCGACAGATGACTGGGCCTTTCCGGAATTTGATTGCATCCTGTTAGAGATTAGAATTCGGGACTTTAAATCTATTTGGCCAGCTTCACGTCTTCAGCTTTGACCGTCTTTCTGCCGGCGTGCTTTGCGAACTTCGCCGCTCTCTCGCTAATCCCCCTACCAATCTCTTCCAGAGTGTCTCTCAGCTCCTTTGCCCCGTCAACGCTAACCCTATCAGCTCCTGCCTTTCTCATCAGTCTTTCAACTGAAGCTAATGGTATGTCAGTCATCTTATCTATAATCTATATAACTTCTGGTATAAAATTCATTTTTTATACCTATCGGTAATAATAGATAATTACAATTCTAAGACGATAAAATGGATGTTGAAGGATACAATATGCCCGATGACCTTTATTATCACAAGGAATACATGTGGGCGAAGGTTGAAGGAAACGTTGCAGTTGTGGGGTTTACGGACTTTGCGCAGAAGATGGCAGGAGATGTGAGCTATGTCGAGATGCCCTTTGATGGCGACGAGGTTTCCCAGGACAGCGAGGTAGGAACGATAGAAACAGGAAAATGGGTCGGAAAGATGTTTGCCCCGGTCTCGGGTAAGGTTTCTGCCACGAACGAGAAGCTGTATGATGATCCTACTATCATCAACAAGGACCCCTATGGTGAGGGCTGGGTGTTCAAGATTGAGATGAGCAGTCCTGATGATGTGAACAACCTCATGAAGGGCGAAGCCGCAGCTGAATGGCAGAAGGGCGAGATAGAGAAGCACAAGTAAGCCCTTCATTTCTTCTTTTCTGCAATATAATGCCAAATATAGTCAATCGACTGAAATATCTAACCACCTATTTTAACTTGGATTGCGGTATTCTTAGTGACTAATCATGATAAAAACATGGACCTCGTAATCAGGAACGGCCGGGTCTTCGACCCCCTCAACGGGGTGAATGGAGAGGTGAAGGACGTCTTCATCAGCGGGGGGAAGATAGCAGCCAAGGCTCAGAAAAATGCAAAGACAATAGACGCATCAGGCAAGGCCGTCTTTCCGGGGGGTGTGGACATACACTCTCATTTCGCAGGGGCCAAGGTAAACATGGGGCGCTTATTCCGTCCCGAGGACCACCTGGGAAATGAAATTCCGGCAAGGGGCAAATTCAGGGCCGGGTCCGGCTTTATCGTTCCAAGCACATGGGCAACCGGCTACAAGTATGCGGAGATGGGCTACACCACGGTGAACGAGCCAGCGGTTCCTCCATTAACGGCCATCCACACCCATGAGGAATTCATCGATACCCCAATAATAGACAAACTGGGTCTCCTCCTCCTGGGCAATAACCATCAGCTCATAGAGTACATCTCCAAGGGAGAGAAAGAAAAGGCAACATCGCTTATAGCATGGATGCTCTCAAGGACAAAGACCTATGGTATAAAGGCGGCAAACCCCGGTGGAACCTTCGCATGGGGCTGGGGCAAGAACGTCAAATCCCTTGATGACCCTGTACCATACTTCGAGGTAACTCCCGCTGAGATTATCAAGGAGCTAATCAGAATCAACAGGGAACTGAAGCTCCCCCACACGGTGCATCTGCATACGAACAACCTCGGGCATCCTGGAAACTTTGAAACAGCGCTAAAGACGATGAAATTCTCCCCGCTGCACATTACGCATCTGCAGTTCAGCTCCTATGGTGGGGACTCATGGAAGACATTCAGCTCAGAGGCGGAGAAGCTCGCAAGGGCGGTGAACGGGAATAAGGGCATCAGCATTGACCTGGGCCAGGTTGTCTACGGGGATGTAACGACCATGACGGCCGATGCCCCCTTCGAATTCGGTCTCTCCTTGATAAACAGGCAGAAGTGGAGCAATGGAGACATAGAAAATGAAACCAGCGGCGGCGTCGTCCCCTACTACTACAGCAGGAAATCCGGCGTTAACTCAGTACAGTGGACCATTGGGCTCGAGCTCGCACTAAGAATCAAGAACCCCTGGCAGGCTTTCATAACAACGGACAACCCAAATGCGGGAGTCTTTACCCATTACCCAAAGATTATAGCCTGGCTGATGAGTAAAAAGTACAGGGACCAGACCATGGAAAGAAGCCACAAGTGGGCATCAAGCAGGACCGGTCTCGGTTCGCTGGACAGAGAACTCACTCTGGAGGAGATAGCAATAATGACCAGGGCCGGCCCCGCGAAGAGGCTGGGCCTTGACCTATCCCTGAAGGAGGGGAATCCCGCAAACATTGCAATATATGACATCAGCCCGGAGGAGAGGGATGGCAAGAAGATAGAGAAGGCATTCTCCTCAGCATTGTATACGATAAAGGACGGGAAGATTGTGGTGAAGGGCGGAGAGGTTGTAGATTCATCGGTAGGAAAGACTTACTATGTCAGTCCAGAGGTAACGGCAGACATAGAAGAGGACATCCGGAAGAGGTTCCTCTACTATACAGTGAACGTTGGGAACTATGGAGTTGATATGGACTACCTACCAAATCCAGTGGAAGTGAAGACAAATGGCTGAAATAATACTAAGGGCAAAGGAAATCCCGTCAACGGGGCTGGAAGCCGACTGCATCTCTCCCGACAGATTTGCAGGCAGGAGCATAAAGGAGATAGAAGACTCGGAGGTCTATGCAGGCAATCAGGTTGAGAAGCTCGGAAAATATTTCGACGTCCATGGGGAAAAGGCAGATAAATCCACTGAAATAAAAATAGTCATAGAGGGCGACTGCTTCAGGGTCAAAAGAATCGGCCAGGCAATGACTGGCGGGGAAATTCTGGTCAAGGGCAATGTGGGAATGCACCTCGGCTCCGGAATGCGGGGCGGGAAAATCACGGTGAACGGCAACGCCGACTCATGGGTCGGCATGGAGATGAAAGACGGCAGCATAGAAATCAAAGGCAACGCCCGAAACTTCATCGGTTCAGCATATAGGGGGAACTGGAAGGGCATGAAGTTCGGGGAGATAATAGTCCACGGTGATGTAGGGGACAACCTGGGAACATGCATGCTTGGAGGGAAGATTTCCATTCATGGCAACGCCGGGCAGTTCCTGGGCTTCAGGATGCAGGGCGGTGAAATTATCGTCGATGGGAATTCGGGCTCACGGGCCGGGGCCGAGATGGAGGCCGGCAGAATCACAATCAAGGGGAGGGTGGAGGAGATGCTCCCTTCCTTCAAAAAGGAAGGCAATAAATATATAGGTGACCTGTCCGAGAATGGCAAAGGAGAAATCTACATCGAAGAAGGGTAAGCCGAAGAAGGCGAGAATTCAATCCGATGAGAATTCAGGGTTGATAAGGGCACGAAGTGCCCTTATGGAGAGATCTACATCGAAGAAGGGTAAGCCGAAGAAGGTGAAAAAGGGCCCGAGGCTCTCGATAGGGGACATCCCCGTGCATAAAGGACACCTTGTCACTGGCAAGGAGAAGCCAAAGATTGGCGTCTATGTCTGCGACTGCGGGCTTAACATCGCCTCGGTGGTTAATTGCAAGAAGGTGACCGAATTCGCCTCCAAGCTAAAGGATGTCGTAATAGCCAGAGAAAACAAATACACCTGCTCCGACTCCGGACAGGAGGAGATAAAGCAGGACATAAAGGAGCTTGACCTCGACAGGGTCGTCGTAGCCTCATGCTCCCCCCGGCTTCATGAACCGACCTTCAGAAAGTGCATAGAAGCAGCGGGCTTGAACAGGTACATGTTCGAGATGGCGAACATCCGGGAGCACTGCTCATGGGTCCACGAGGACAAGGAGAAGGCAACGGAGAAGGCAAAGGACCTGGTCGCCATGGCCGTGTCAAAAGCAAGGCACCTCATGCCCCTGCCCAAGATACGCTCCCCGGTAACGAAGAAGGCCCTTGTCATAGGGGCAGGAGTTGCAGGAATTCAATCAGCTCTCGACCTTGCAGACATGGGCTTCAAGACATACCTTGTTGAGAAGAACCCATCTATCGGAGGGCACATGGCGATGCTGGACAAGACCTTTCCCACAATAGACTGTTCCATCTGCATTTTGGGGCCTAAAATGTCAGACGTCGGCAACCACCCAAACATAGAGTTACTGGCATATTCGGAGGTGGAGAGCGTCCAGGGTTACATCGGGAATTTCAGAGTAAAGGTAAGGAAGAAGGCCCGCTATACTAACGAGGATTGTAATGGCTGCGGCGAGTGCTGGGAGGTATGTCCCGTAATCTGCAAGAACGAATTCGACAGGGGCACGGGACCGAGAAAGGCCTGCTACATTCCTTTCCCCCAGGCGGTCCCCATGAGGGCAACAATAGACAAGGACTC
>JAHIKS010000067.1 GCA_018897475.1 Candidatus Altarchaeota archaeon | reverse complement strand
GAAGCCCCTTCCAAAAATCTATGATTTTTTGTGGGGGAGGATGTCACTCATAAAGAAAAATAACAGAAACAGTTTCTTACCTTATGTATGTGGGAACCTCTTCAGAAAACCTCTGCTGCCTTTCCTGGGCCTTTTTCTGCTCCTCCATCATCTTGCTCATCTTGCTGAGCTGCTTTTCGGTCTCCTTGGCCTTCTTCTCAAGCTCTGTCATGTCTATTTTTATTTCGAGGAGCTTGGTAAGCACCGTAAGCACAGCCTCTGCTGCCTTTGCGTCTATTATCTGGCCGTGTGTCTCCCCCATCAGGCAGATGGCATCCATTCCCCTGTGCATTCCAAGCCCCAGCAGAAGGCCGCTTGCGCCAAAAATAGCCCCGGTACCCCTGAAAACAACCCCTGCCTTTTTCAGGTCACCCACCAACCCCTTATGGGTTACGGCACCAAACACCCTTGGCTTATCCGTTATGTTTCCTGCCCCAAGCCCGCCTAGAGTGAAGATTTTATTGACGTTGAATTCTTCCGCAAGGTCGAGAGCCTTTTCAGCAATCCTGTACTGGCTGTCGGGCGTGATTCCCTGGAATTCCCCGACAAGGATAATTATGTCGTTCTTCTTCCCCTTTGCATAGTAAAACTCCATGCTCACCAGTCTTACGGTGTTGTCCTCCTGTATATTAACCTGTGGAGGCAGATAGGGAGAATAAAGCTCGGCAAACTTTTTTGCCTTCAATTCATCAAGCAACTGGTCGCCGGCAAGCTTGCCCACCAGTCCGATTCCCGGCAGGCCCTCTATAAGAACGGTGTTCTTCAGCTTGGGCTTCTTCAGGATTTTAAGGACCGCGTCTTCCATTTTGCTAATTAGAGTGGATAATATATATTTATGGCGAGTGCTAAAAAGCCGCTCGGCATATACTTTATCCTTTTGCCATTTTCGCAATCATTACCCCAATAAAAGAGCCGACTGAATTTGCAAGAACATCAATAACATCGCAGTATCTCCCAGGCACGAAGAACTGGTGAATCTCATCTGAGATACCGTAGAGAATAGATATCGAGATGGCAAGAATTACCAACTCCTTGTCACTCATCTTCTTGCTACTCAGGGAGCCGAGAAGGAGAAAACCGAGAATCGAATACTCAATCATGTGCTCGACTATCGGGGCCTCCTTACTCTCCAGAGGACTGGGCTGCGTCATATATGGGCTGGAGGAAATGAGGAATATCAGCACCATATAGCATACCGTAAGCGTCCAGGCGATTCTAGAATTCTTCTCAAGCCATCTCACGACCTTGGAAATCATGTGTGACATCCTAAGCCCGGATTCCGCCCTTGCGCACAGAATTATCGGAGGTAAATTCCTTCAGGATGTTCTCGACAGATACAGAGACATTCTCCAACGTTCTTCTTGCGGCGATACCTATGGCATCGAGCTGGTCCTTCTGAACCACAAGGCTGAAGAATTTCGAGTCGGATATATAGAGGCCGTTAACCGCTCTCTTTATGCACAGCCCGGTGGAGTCGGCATAGGAGAGCTCCGACTCGTTATGGATATAGTCCTGGAATATCTTCCAGGGGACTGCCAGCCTCTTCCCAGCCCTCGGCAAATAGAATATGATGGAGCTGATTCTCTTGCTCAGATTGCCGTCATAGCCGAACTCGAACTCGACATCATAGCTTGTTTTCCAGTTCTTGAACCCTTCCTTGAATCTTAGAATGTCCATTCTCAGCAGAAAATTTGGAGGATTAATCCTTAAACTTCTTACTATAAAAACCTCGATAATTCCAGCGAAGCATATCTCTTTTGGAATTTAGTTTTGGAGTGGTGCCCCCCCACTTATCGGTTTCAATTCAGCCAAAATTATTCCAAATCCCTTTTTCTAATCTTTTTTGTTGTAATCTCAAGCAATGGGTGCTGGGCGTTTTCAATGACCTTGATGTCGTGAAGGCTTATGAGGTTCTTTCCCCTGGCGGTCTTCTCCATCCCCAGCTCTATGTCCTCACTCAGTTCAAGGACGTGGGCCATGAGCTCGGGAATCTTGAGATGCAGGGCAGCAACGGCCCTGTGATGCCCGTCCACGAGGACGAAGTAGCCCCTCTTCCTTACAACGATCAGAGGCTCGGCAAGCCCTTTCTTCAGCTCATATTCTCTCCCCCCCAGTTCATCGGCATACACCTCCCCCTGCGTTGGATGCAGCTTGTCCACGGGAACAATGTATCTCCGAACGTCGACCTTCAGTGTGTGCCTGGACTCGATGAGGTTCTTCACCATGTCCACCTTCTGAGGAGTAGCCCTCTCTATATGGGACCTCAGGATGTCCGTATTGGCAATAATCCCCACCAGCTTGCCGCCGCTATTGACTACGGGCAGCTTGTTGAACCCATACCTGAAGAGAATTCTCGCCACGTCATCGAGATACAAATTGGGAGTTGCAACCACGACCTTGCCGGCGGACAGGATATCCCTCACCTCTTTGTCCTGCGTCTTGTAGTTCTTCAGCAAATCCCTCGCCGTTATAATCCCTACAAGGGTGCCGTTCTTCACCACGGGAAACTTCTCATGACCCGATTTTAGAAAGAAGTCAATCGCCTCCTTCACAGTCATTCTATGGGTGAGGTAGTCAACATCCTTGATCATGTAGTCCTTGACCTGCGCTTTTTTGGTCATGCTAAATTATTATACCTGAAAGAGGATATTAATAATAATGAAAAAAGATGTAAATTTCACTTTGTTTGGAATAATCACATTGCTTCTATTCTCGATAGTAGGGGTAACCATCTACTACAACCTTACTTATCAGCAGCTGAATTCCGACTACCAGGAGGCCATTGACGACGTAGGGAGAACAAAGGACGAACTGAACAGAACCGCGAAGGAGATGCTTCTAAAGAACGAGGAGCTGATGAAGAAGGAGAAAGACCTCATAGACATAATAAACGAGCTCAATCTCTCAAAGCAGCAGGTTTCCTCTCTGGGGGACTATTACACGGACCTTAAGGGTGAAAAAGCAGAGATTGAAGCCAACATAGACGACATAAAGGGTGAAAGGGACACATGGAAATCCGAATACACCACAGCGAAGGTTGACCTCGAATACTGCGAGAGGAGCTACGGTGCAATGCAGATTAAATTCAGCACCGTGAATTCATCCCTGGCAAGGTTCCAGGAGATGGGCGATGAAATAATAGGATATGCGAACGAGGGCAAGGGCTATGTGAACGACATAGACGACGTAAAGATAACCGAGATAAAAGGCTACATAACTGCGCTGTCGAACCATATAGGCCTGATGGAGCAGGCCTGCGAGAACGGCACCATAGACGATGTTGAGGATGAGCTGGACGAGGACAAGGAGGACATATTCAAGGCAGTTAACGACATAGATGAAATAGTCGTGGAGCTTGCGAGGGTGCTTGAGCGGATAAAAGACAGGGCAACATAGGATGAAAAACGAGATTGTAACAAAAATTACGGAGGTCGATAAGGCAATCAGCAACATTATGGTATTCACTCTCCTCATCAATTCGGTCATACTCTTCCTGTTATTTGCAACGGTCTTCACACTGCTCGGAATCGACCTGAGGCTCGTAGTTATCATCCCCCTGCTCTATCTGCCATTCACTCTCATCTGGAAGAAGATGAGGACAGATACGATAAACGTCGTTACTCAGGAGTATCCAACGCTGGACGAGAGGCTGCAGACGGCCTATGACAACAGGGACAGGGACAACTTCATCATGAGGAGGCTGAACAACGATGTCTCAAGGAGGATGGATGACGTGTGCTGCTCATCTTTCACGAACACGAGAAGGCTGACATCTAGGACAGTTGTTGCAGTCGTCCTTGCGTTTATATTCCTCTCAGTAAACTTCATAAACCTCAGCCAGATTCTTCCCCTTGGCGATGAATTCCTCGGTGAAATAAATACTCTTGGGGAGGGCATCGGAATCAACATAGGGCTGTCATCGCCCAGCGAACCCGGTGCATGGGAATCCAGCAACTACAGCAACGAGGAGGAGCAGGAGAGACTCGGCGGCAAGGCGGGAGGGCAGCAGCCAGGAATAAACGAGGGCCCGACACCCGGCCAGGGTGGAGGTACAGGATATACTGGGGAGCAGGATATATTCGGCGACCCATCATCAGCCAAGATAGGGGGCGAGAACGTAAACATCGAAATCCATCCGGAATACGGCGGGGAGATTGAGATAAAGGACGTAGGGGAAGACTCATTGGAGAGCGACGAATTCTCCCTCTCCAGCGTCCAGGGCTCGAAAGCACCAGAGGAAGAGCCCCTCAAGTACGAGCAGATAATCAAGAACTATTTCGAGAAGCTCATCGAGGAGTCGGAATAAATGTATCTATATCTAATATCTAACTGAAATCAAAAGGTGTAAAATTGAAAGCAGGCGGAAGTTTGTGGGAAAGCACTCAGAAGGCAAAAAAGAAGACGTCCGATTTAGGTGAGATTAAGGAACACACAATCGATTCAAAGAAGATTGAGAAGCCGCCCATGGAAAAGGACCTTGAGAGGACATACTCTGAGATTGGAAAGACATACAAGGGCCTACTCTCTGAGATGGGCAAAACCGTGCTGGGTCAGGAGGAGGTCATGGAGAACATTCTGATAGCCGTGTTTACGAAGAGCCATGCACTTCTTGAGGGCTTCCCCGGCCTTGGAAAGACGCTCATAGTCAAAACCCTCTCCGACATAATGGACCTTAAGTTCAAGAGAGTTCAGTGCACTCCAGACCTGATGCCCTCTGACATTACCGGGACCTATGTGGTGGAGGAAAAGGAGGGCAAGAAGAGCTTCAGGTTCGAGAGAGGACCTGTTTTTACGAACATACTCCTGGCGGACGAGATTAACAGAGCGACTCCAAAGACCCAGTCAGCCTTGCTTGAGGCAATGCAGGAGAGGCAGGTCTCCGTAGGGACATCCACCTATCCATTGGACCCCCCATTTTTCGTCCTCGCGACCCAGAACCCAATAGAGATGGAAGGGACATACCCCCTCCCGGAGGCACAGGTGGACCGGTTCCTGTTAAAGATTCTTGTCGATTACCCCGGCGAGGAGCACGAGGAGAAGATTATGGACCTCTACAGCGGCGAGAAGACGCCCGAGTCAAGGAGAGTAATAAGCAAGAACGAATTGCTCAACATACAGGAGCTAATAAGGAAGATGCCCATAGCGGCGGTCATAAGGAAGTATGCATTGAACATAGTCAGAAACACGAGGCCAATGGATAATGGCATAGCCAGTGAATTCCTCGACTATGGAGCCTCTCCTAGGGCCTCCATCGGGCTTGTAGTGGCTTCAAAGGCAAGGGCCCTGATAAAGGGCAGGGATTATGTGAGCAAGGAGGACATTGAGGCGATGGCATACCCCATTCTGAGGCACAGGATAATTCTGAATTTCGAGTCAGAGAGGAAAGGAGTCAAACCGGACGACGTAATCGAGAAGATTATAAAGGAATCCTGGTAAAATGCCCATAGACCCCACCTTTCTTGACCAGCTGAAGCAGTTGAACTTTCTTGCCAGTAAAAAGGTTTCCTCTCTCTACATGGGCGGCAGAAAAAGCGTTATGATGGGCAGAGGCATAGAGATAGTCGACCACAGGGAATACTACCCCGGCGATGATTTCAGGGCCATAGACTGGAAGCTCTATGGCAGAACCGAGAAATTATACATCCGGAGATTCGAGGAGGAGAAGAAGCAGATACTGCATCTCCTGGTGGATTCCTCAGCCAGCATGGACTTCTCTGTCGATGGAATGAGAAAATTCGACTATGCAGGAAGCCTTGCTGCAGGCTTTGCTTTTGTTGCCATGAGGAACTACGAGAAATTCACGACGACCCTCTACAGGGAGGGGATAGGAAGGCTGATGCAGCCAAAGAAGGGCAAGAGGAATTTCTTCAGGGCCATAGAGATGCTGAACAGGGCAGACCAGTCGGGGGAAACCAACCTCAAGAGATGCATAGAACAATACTCTTCAATGATAAAGTCCAAGGCATTCATGATAGTTATCTCAGACTTTCTGGAGCCCATGCAATCACTGCGCGACGGAATCTACAGGATAGCAAAGAGCTCCAAGGACGCCAAGATAGTGCAGGTCCTCGACCCTGCTGAGATAAACCTGAAATGGAGAGACGACGTGGAATTCGAGGACATGGAGGGTACAGAAACGATAAAGACCTTCCTCAGCCCCGGCTTCAGGAGAGACTATAGGAAAAGACTGGAGGAGCACATACTACAGCTCCACAGCATCTGCGATGACGCGGGAGTGGATTTCCATTCGGTAAGGAGCAACGAGCCACTCTTCGATGCATTTGTCAGAATTATAGGTGCCACCTGATTCTAATGCTCGATGGTATCGAAGTGCCCCTCCTTCACGCCCTTCCCTATGAACATGGTGAAGTAGGCCCTTAGATATCTGATAAAAACCCTGAGATAGCCCTCCTGCTTGAATCTCCTTGCAGAATTGTACACCCACAGGTCCTTGTCAATTATCAACTTTCCATATTTTCTCATCCTGATGGAGAGCTCCGTATCCTCAAGCATGGATAGCGATTCGTCAAAGCCCCCCACCTTGAGGAAGGCATCTCTCCTGTAGGCGCAGTTCGGAGTCCCAAGCTGGTAGAAGCCAAACTTTGCAGTAAGCCGGTACCACCAGTCGGAGTTTATCTTGAACATGATCTTGTCCAGTAGCCTTGGATTCCTGGGTCTCAGTACCCCGCCAACCCCTATAACCTCTGGGTCAGCAAAGTCCTTCACCATTCTCTCAATCCAGTTCGGTGCCACCTGGGTGTCGGCATCTGTGAAAGCAACTATGTCGGCATGTGTGTCCTTCGCACCAAGGTTCCTTGCGGGCCCGGGCCCTTTAACCTTCTTGATAAGAATCTTATCAACGTATTTCCTTGCTATCTCAACGGTCCTGTCCGTTGAACAGGAATCCACGAGAATTATGTCAAAATTGGGATACTTCTGCCCCCTAATGAACCTGAGGCAGTGTTCTATATCCTTCTCCTCGTTAAGAGCTGCGATTACCACAGAGACCTTCAACATACTATTAAGTATTTTAGCCCGTTCGTATTAAAATACATATATCACAAAGATGCACCGCAAGTTATCGGTATTGTTTTTGATTGGAATAGGGATTCTGGTAGCCCTCCTATACTTCGTGGATTTTGACAAGGTCTTTGCAATGCTCTGGTCAATTCCCATTGAGTATCTAATCCTCCTCTTTATAGTCCAGCTCTCAACCATGCTTCTTGCTGCCTTAAAATGGCGTATCATTCTCAAACACTCGAACGTATCCATGAGGAATCTAATCCCGACGATATTCACTGGTTATCTCATCAATAACATAACTCCCGTCGGGCTTGCAGGAGGGGAGCCTGTGAAGGCATACATCCTCTCAAAGACCGAGAAGATTCCCATAACAACGGCTGCTTCAAGTGTAATCGCCGATTTATTCATAGAGATATTCCCGCTCTTCATCCTGAGCGCGACAGCAATTATACTGGTATTCATGATGGGAATCCCGATAGAGCTTGGAATCGCTCTGGGAGTAATAGCCCTGGCCCTACTTATCGTCTTCATAATCGCTCTCTCCGCTGTCTTGCATAAGGAGATTTCTGGAAAAATTGTGTGCCTCGTCGTTGCAATAATATCTCGGGTGCCTGTTTTGAGGAGAAAGTCCCCGAAACTCAAATCCGAGGTAGACACCATTTCATCAAAATTCAATCAGGCCATGAGGAAGCACATGCTCGACAGGGACATCCTAGTCTTTGCCACCCTTATATCAATGACCGTCTGGGTTCTAAGAATCCTCAGGCTATGGCTGGCATTCAAGGCTCTGGGCGTCGAAGTCCCAATCCACTACGCCCTTATCGTAGAAACGACAACCTCGGTGATTTCGTTCTTCCCTGCCATTCCGGGAGCGGTAGGAATCTGGGAGGGGACGTCCGTGGCAATATTCATGGCTCTGGGCATACCCAAGGCCATAGCAACGGCAGGAACCATCCTGAGCAGGATATTCTTCTACCTGCTGCCTTCGTTCATAGGGGTATTGGCAGCACTCTCGCTTGGCATTGGCATAAGGGGAATCCTGGATGTACCTGGTGCTATGAACAGAAAAGTAGCCAGACAAAAAGCGAAGCAGCAACCAGGTCGGCAGTAGTCCCCGGGTTTAATTTCTTTTCGGAATTCCTCAGGAAATTATCAAAGTCCTCCACAGCACGAATTCCATCTTCAGTGAAAATTCCCCCTTTCTCAACCATTTCTTTAGCCTTCTTCGAAACCCCTTCAGCATCTTCCATAGACAGCTTCCTCGCTATGAACGTGTCTGGGAATTCCGCAAGCAGCTCCAGGTAGGTCTGGGTTACGGCCTTCCTAAGGTCTCCAGCCCTCTCACGATTCCTGTCCAGCGCGGGAACACCCCTTTCAAAGACAATCGGCATCCCCTCACTCAGCTCTTCGGCAATCGTATCCTTCTTCAGCGAATTCTTCATCAGCTCATGGAAGGGCATCTCCTTTCTAAGCAGCTTCCCAAGACCACTGACATCAGAAAGCTCGATGGCATCATACAGCCTCTCGGAGTCCTCCCTGGTAGAATTCCCCAGCACTTCGATGACGGAATCCCTCAGCCCGTCCCTGACGGAATCTCCCACCTCCATCTTCAAGTCCTTGCCTCTCCCAATACACAGCCCTGCCCCGGCCGCTATCGGCACAAAAAGCATCACCATCCCGAGGTGGGTGTTCCCCCCGCCATGGGACTCCTTTACATCTGAGATACATTTTAGAATAGAATCCCCGATTCCTATCTCATCAATATCAATCTCACCCTTCCCTGCCCTAAATCCATTCTCGGCAGAAATTCCAATCCCCTCCCCGATAGCAATAGAACCCGCAATAAAGTCCTCATAGGTCGTGTCAGGAAAGTCGTGCTCAGGCCCCACATTGCCCGGCTTTCTCGAAGAAACCTCAAGCACGGCAGCCAGCCGTGCCAGATTAGCGATTCTTTTTATCATCTCTTCAGACGTATCTTGTACTTGCCCAGCTTCCCTTCATAATTGCCGGCGGAGATTTTTATCAGCCCCGCCGTTGATTCGGCAGCACCAATCGCCTTCCCCATCGCCTCATTGACCCTCTCCTCGCTGATTCCGTTAAAGACAACCTCCGAGACGGACTCCACTCCATCCGGAACGTAGCTCTCCTCCATGTCGCACTTCAGGGTGGGGCATAATTTGCAGTTGGTCGAAGCAATAAGGAACTTATACTTTGAACCAACCTGTGAGCCCGATGCGCACACCCCCCCTGGAAAGGAGGTTATAACTCCACTCACCCCTTTGATTGCCTCCACAGCCCTCTCTGCCGCCTCAAGCGATGAGTCCTCAGAATCTCCGAAGAACCAGAGGTTGCCGCCCATGACTCCCTTGGCATAGCCAATCCTCTCCTCAATCAGGAATTCCCCCATCATCCTGGGGATTCGAACCATACTCCTGCCGTGAACTTTATCATTCTTCTGAAACCCATCACCAAAGAAGCCCAATTTTTTACCGATGTCGAATTTCTCCTCACTCTTCGTTGAGTTCCATACCGCCGTTGTAGGGGCGGTCAGTATAGACTGCCCTATCCTGTGCAGCAGCTCGTTCTCAAGGACCTTCACCGCGTCCTTCTTGAAAGCTGGGACCCAGAACTGCAGGGTTGCCCCTATCCTGCCGTCAGGAGTTCCCTCCTTCAGAACCTGGTCTATTCCTGCCTCGCAGTTGCATCCAATCCCGGAGGTAGCAAATCCCGTGGCAGAATTCACCGCTGCCATTAACCACTTCTCATTCTTCGCGGTGACCAGTATCTTGGAATAGTAGCCGGAAAAGGCCTCCGCATAGGTGTCGTCAATCTCAACCATCATTTACTATTTGGGTTTGATTGCTTTTAATTTGATTATTACCTCGCTGCCACGCTTCAGTTTCTCTACCAGTTCCCTGTCCAGGTCGATGGATGCTTTATCGGCCCCTATGGCAAGAGTCCTGTCGCAGATAAAGTCGCTCTTCCTGACTACCATGTCT
Source organism: Candidatus Altarchaeota archaeon (assembly GCA_018897475.1). Taxonomy (GTDB): domain Archaea; phylum Altiarchaeota; class Altiarchaeia; order IMC4; family QMZM01; genus WALD01. The sequence goes on along the minus strand of JAHIKS010000067.1, from coordinate 3,721 downwards.
GTGGGATGCGTCAGGGTAAGATTGTGGTGGCCCTTTGCCTTCAATATCTCGGAAATTCCCCCACATTCTATTGTAATCTCAAGAACAGCATCATCATCTTTCAATAAATTTTTAAATTCTTCCGAGAATTCTTGCAATCCTCTGTCGGCACTGACTGCTATGATGCAATCGCCCCTCGGCGTGAGATGCTCCTCCTTAGTAAACTCCAGCGTCGTTTTGTGCCGTGCAGTTACGTTCTCATGGCCTCTGGCTCTGATGGTTTCTTCTGGCATTATATTGCCTCAACAAAAACAGGGCTTTCTCCGAGAGTCAATGCAACTTTACCGCCGCTAACTGCCTTGCTTTCTGTCCTGAAGAAATCTGGGTAATTCTCTCCATCAAGTTCTGCTCCCGACTCCGCATCCGGGACCGCTTCAGTAATCCTGACGGAATTCACGTTGCCAACGTCCAAGGTGACCGTTTTGTTGTCCCCGGAATCATCGAAGTAATCCCACCACAAGACCCAGACATTATTACCTGAATTTTGTTTTGTGAATTTGTAGGTATAGACATTATTCGTTCCATCAATTACTGTCTGGATGTCATCCCAGTCAGAGCCCTCGAGCTTTTCCGTCATTAGTTTGTAGGCATAGTAAGAGAGCTTTTTAACCCCCTCACCTTGGTCGTAGCCCACCCCTTTCTCGCAAACGTATTCCCCATCCAAACAATCGCAGCCGTCATAGACCAAACCGGTATAGTCAAAGAACCCGCAATCCCTCCTGAAGCCTTCGACTATAGCCCAGGCCCAGAAAACCTTTTCAATTCCATATGACAGGGCAGAAACATATCTCTTCAGCAGACCACCTGCCTGCTGTTGCTCAGACTGGTAGGTGAGCATCCCTCCTCTATCATTAATATCCTCGGGGTCTCCCGAATAGGTTCCCGTCTCTGTTATCCAGAACCTTAGCTCATTCAAATCAAAACCCGAATCCAGGAGCCTCCCTTTCAGATACTCGAAATCACCCTTGGGGTCATATTCCCCCTCTGTTCCAAAGCGGTGGTAATCGATAATATCTATGTATTCTCCATTCAGTCGCTGGAAAACCCTTGGATAAAGCTCTTTGCCAGAATCCCCGGCAATTAGAACATAAGCTGAAGGATCGGCTTCTTTTACTGCATTATACGTCAACTCTTGGGCTTCTGCATATTTTTCAGCATATGTACCCTTACAATCATCCTCGCACGTATCGAAGAGTTGATTGCATAACTGCCAGTGCTTGATTGGATTGCTATCAAATATTTCTATCAGCTCCCGGCTTGGGTATTCATCGTCTCCTGGATTATAACAGTCTGGCGCGTTTTCTATACAACCGAGATCATCATCCCCATCATAACGCTCCACCATTTTTTCTACAAATTCCTGGTAAATCTCCTTTTCCTGGGCATTCTTGAATTCCCCTCCCTTGCGGAAGGGGCAGACGTTTACCATCATGCTGATGCCATCTATGTTTAACCTAAGGCGCTCATCATCATAATTTATAGGTCCTCCAGAACCGGACATTCCTTCTTTGGGTGGTGCAATAGCCTGTTTGAATGTAAAACTTCCGTCACGGCTGGCATCTATCCAGTCCCAGACCAGGTACGTGCCTTCCCTGTTCCAGGATAACTCAAGGTCCTTGGCATAGGAATAATCATTTATGCTGGATGGATGGACGCCAAAAGGAGAATCATCATAATCTGATTTTACTATAGTTGTTAATGTTGGTGCTGTGGTTGGCGTTTCCCTGCAATCCTGTGGACAGTTCTGAACAGTTTCAGGGCCGTCGCAGACACCATCACCGCACTTGCCTTCCGGCCTTTCAGGCACGGTAGTGACAGCCGGCGTAGTGGTATCTTTGCAGTCCTCGGGACACATCCCCCTCTCTTGCTCTATCCTGTCGCAGACGCCATCACCGCACTTACCACCTGGCCTCTCAGGTAAGGTAGTAACAACAGCAGTCGTAGGCACAGTAGTGACAATGGTAGTCGTTGTCGCTGGCTCCTGCTCCGTTACACAGCCAGCAACCAAGAACAAAATAAGGATAATAGCCACAACTCGTTCTTCCATATTATCTATTCAGAACATTGAAATTAATAAGAATAAAAAGCAGGGGCGACTGACCCCCATACAAATAAAATATTATACTACCGAATTCAGATAACTAATAGAATTAGTACCTTTTTCTTCTCTTCATGTAGCAGTCCTTGCAGTACACTGGGCGCGTACCGTCCGGCTTGAAGGGCACCTCAGCTTCCTGTCCGCACTCTGCACAGGTTACCTTGTGGGATTCCCTTTCACCGTAGTTGTCTCTCATATTATACACCAATATATTTATACTAATATGGTGGAATGAGAGCTTATATACTCATTATTTTCTGATTTTCCCTAAAATTTCCCCCTCATCAGCCTCAATTCCGAGCCCTGAGAAGTACTGGCAGAGGTTCTTTACATCCCTACCCAGCAGCTCATCGGCATAGGGATGGTCCTTCAGCACGCCTTGTGAGAAGTCTATCAGCACTGGCTTGCCTGCATTCAGGATATTGTATTCAGAAAGGTCCCCATGTACAAAACCCCTCTTATACATGGCCTTCAGAAAGCCGACAATCTCATTAAGGAATTCCTCAGGATTTTCCGGAGGAGAATCCTTTAGCTTCGGGGCGGCAACTCCCCCTTCGCCAATGAAACTCATCACCATTACGTTCTTCTCCACTGCTATCGGCTCGGGGCAGGGAACCTCCTCATGGACTCTCATGAGATTCTTGAACTCCTTCTTCGCCCAGAGATAGACCAGCTGCCTTCTGTTCCTCCAGGCCGGGAATCTCCTGTCCCCCTTGATGTAATAATCCATGTTCTTGAACTCCGAGGCCTCGATTGCATAAATCTTGATTGCAATCTCCCTCTTGCCCAGGAAACCATGATAGACGTTGGACTCCTTTCCGCTTGAGACTATGCCCACCATCTCGTCCAGCTTCTTATCCTTCGCTAACTCATAGAGGGTCATAAGCGTGGATTTGTCAAAGACCGACTCGGAAATCTTACGTAGCTCGAACTCCGTCTGCTTTTTCATGTTATAGATTTAGAATAAAAACGGTTAAACCTCTTCAATTCCCTCAAGAAAACCCTTCCTCTCCAGCCAGTTGGCCTGGTGGTGGCTGTATCTCCATAGAATGTCGCCCTTCTCATTTGTCTGGACGGTCCATGGCTCAACGAGGACTATATCCCCCTCTTTAATCCAGATTCTCCTGCGAATCTTGCCGGGAATTCTGCAAACCCTGGCGTGCTTGTCGGCGCATCTCACCATCATCCTCCTGTCTCCCAGAAGCTGCTCCACCTCCCCAAGAACCTGCCCTTCTCTCGGAGTCCTTACCCTCATTGCTGTCTCAGGAGTTGGTTCTTGCTTTTTCCGTTTTCTCTTTTTAACATATACCATTCTGTCTTGCCTACTATTAATTTAACAACTAGGGCTAAATAAATAACATGGCGCACTTTCCTTTCGATAAGCTGAAGTTCAGGGAGATTGACGGGATTCCTAGTTTGGTTATCGCAATCGCTCAGGATTTCAATAGCAATGAGGTTCTCATGGTGGCCTTTACCAACGAGGAGGGGATTCAAAAGACCATCGAGACCGGGCAAAGGCAAAATATCATAAAAGAGAGCTCGACGAGAAAAGCTTCAGGGAGATAGTGTCCAGCTACCAGAAGG
>JAHIKS010000066.1 GCA_018897475.1 Candidatus Altarchaeota archaeon | reverse complement strand
TTTTATATTTAACTCCCGTGTGGTCTAAGTCCCCTTCCTCTCAGGTAGGGGATACAGACCACCACATCAAAAAATAAACAAAATAAACGCCAAGTTGGTATTATGCACAAAATAACAAATAGATGTACAAAGAGGAAGATGAACCTAAACTACCGTTTCAGGCTGTATCCGAGTAAGGCGCAGGAGATAGAAATGCTTGGAGTATTGGATGAGTGCAGGAAGCTCTACAACCACTTTCTTGGAGAGTGGAAAAAGGTAGATAAAGTACCAAGAAAGTATGACCTCCAAGCACAGATACCCTCACTTGTAGAAAAGTATCCACATCTTGAGAATGTCCACTCAAAAACTAGACAATATGTTCTTTGGCAACTGTACTCCAACCTACGGGGATTGCGTGGAGCAAAGGAAAAAGGAAGGAAGGTTGGCAGACTCAGGTTCAAGAAGTATGGCAGAAATAAATGCTTCGTCTACAATCAGACAGGGTTTGCAATAATAGATAACAAACTAAGGCTGTCAAAAATAGGATCAATACCTATCAAGCTACACAGAGAGATAGAAGGAGAAATAAAGCAGGTATATGTGAAGCGAACCGATAGTGGAAAATGGTTTGCAGTCTTCTCGGTTGAAACAGAGCAAGAGAAGTTAGGCACTACGGGACGGAAGGTTGGCATAGACCTGAACATACAAAACTACCTTACCGACAGCAACGGACAGGTAGTAAAACACCCACACACTTTACTGAAACTGGAACACAAACTAAAAAGAGAGCACAGAAAGCTCTCCAAAAAGAAGCCTGGTTCAAAAAACAAGCTAAAACAAAGATACAGGGTTGCCAGAGTACATGAGAGAGTATCTGACAGACGCAGAGACTTTCTGCATAAACTATCAAGATACTACATCGAAGGCTATGATTTCATAGCTGTAGAGAATCTCTCAGTCCAGAAAATGATGCAATCGGCTTACAACTCCAAGAACACGGCAGACTCATCATGGTCATCCTTCATACACATGTTGTCCTACAAGGCGGAAGGTGCTGGTAGGACATTCGTGAAGGTAGACCCAAAGAACACAACACAGATGTGCAGTCGATGTGGTCAGCACGTCTATAAGCATATATGGGTGAGAAGACATAATTGCCCAACATGTGGACTAGACTTGGACAGAGACCATAATGCTGCGATAAACATACTGAATAAGGCTCTTATTGAGGTAGGGCAGGGATTGCCCGAACTTACGCCTGTTGAGATGAGACCTCTACTCCAGAACTTCGGTTCTGGTGCAAGTTTTGTCGAGGAAACAGGAAGCTCCTTCCAAAAGCTGTAAGGCGTTGGGAGGGGTAGTTCACAGTAGAATAAATACGTGAAATGGAGGACCAGGCCGACCCCGTTTGCGGTATGCAGGGCATCATAGAGAAGCACGGTCACTGGTTCTGCAGCCAGAAATGCATCGAAAAGTGGGAAAAGGAGCAGGGAATCGAGCCAGAGAAGGAAGAGAAGGAATTTTGTCCCTCCTGTGAAACCAAATCCATGCCCTGGTACAGGGAAAAACTATACCTTTTCTCCGGAATCTTCATTCTGCTGCTAATTATCAGCTACCTTACCAGTCCCCCATTGTTCAGCGCCATGGCCGACTACCTGGCCCTGATATGGTGGGCCATCCTGCTCGGCCTCCTGATTGGCGGCGTCATAGATTACTACGTCCCCCGCAGCTACATCTCCCGATACCTCTCAAGGCCGGCGAAGCGGACAATCCTATATTCCGTAATCTTCGGCTTCCTGATGAGCGCATGCTCCCACGGAATCCTGGCCATAGCAATCCAGCTCTACAAGAAAGGCGCGTCCATTCCGGCGGTCATCGCCTTCCTGCTCGCATCGCCATGGGCCAACCTCCCTGTAACATTCCTGCTCTTCGGCTTCTTTGGGGTCAACAGGGCACTTCTGCTCATCATCTCGGCGATAATAATCGCCATAATAACCGGCTTCGTCTACCAGTTCCTCGACAACAGGAACATGATAGAGAAGAACATGAACTCCGAGGAGATAGATGAAGAATTCTCCATCTTTGACGACGTGGCAAAGAGAATGAGCGGCTACGAATTCACAAAAAGCAACATTAGCGGCGCAGCCCGGGGAATCCTCTCCGGTTCCTTCGCCCTGGCGAAGATGGTCCTCTGGTGGATTCTCATCGGCATGATTCTCGCCTCAATAGCAAGGGCCTTCGTCCCCACCGACTTCTTCATGACCTACATGGGCCCCACCATCCTGGGGCTTGGAGTGACACTGTTCTTCGCAACCATCATAGAAATCTGCTCCGAGGGCTCGTCCCCCCTGGCCTTCGAAATATTCCGGCAGACCGGAGCATTCGGGAACAGCTTCACCTTCCTCATGGCGGGAGTAGCGACAGACTACACGGAGATTGGCCTTCTATGGAGCAACGTCGGGAAGAAGACCGCAATATTCCTGCCGTTAATAACTGTACCACAGATACTGGTGCTGGGGTATCTGTTTAATGTGGTTTTGTGAAATATATCCCTTCGCATAATAAAACAGACTTATAAACCTGAAAAACAAAAAATATATTATAATGCCAATACGGAAAAGAATTGTACTCAACGGAAAGGAAGTAGAAGCATGGATTCCAGATTCAAAGAGAAAGAATGCTGCAGGCAAGGAGCTGGAGAGGCTTCTTAGGAGGGCAGTCGATAGAAAGATGATTATGGAGGGGAAAGCCTCTGCCTGAGTTCTTTGTATGTGAATATCTTTTTATAGTAAAACTTATACCTATCTGAAAGATTTTCTTCACCGGTCAAAAACCACAGGCCGTATTTCTTTGCTATATGTAAATGCAGAAGATTAGTCATAGTCCTTTTACGTGTAGGTATCTTGCTACACGCAATAATCAATTCATCCAGGTCAACATCAGGTTTCAGATAGGTTATACTGAAACGGTCGACGAACTGTTTCCATACGTCTTTGGAGAATTCAGCATCGCAGTTCCACTCGGATATGAGATATCTTATTATCTCGGCTTCGGTGAGGTTAGAGACTATGAGGTCAAGCCCTTCTTTCGATGATAGAAACTCCATGACTGCAGGTACCTTGAACTCCCTCTCCTTTCTCAGGTTCTGCATTGTTCTCTTGAACCAACCCAAGACTATGTTAGTATCGAGATAGAGTTTCATGTTTAGGACTTTGATATGATGAATTAAAAGCCAAGAGTTACCCGACATCTTCACTATCTCGCCTATAACAAAGATTTAATGTATTTTTTAACCATTTTTATACTTATTTTACGTAATATTTTTATTATACAATGGGATTATCAAGGTTTGACGTTCTCCTCTACCTGGAGGAGTGCAGGAACAGGGAAGAGCTTCTGAAGGCCATAGAGCAGAACGCCCTCTACAAGGGAATCAGCGAGAGGGCAATCTCGGAAAGATTGAGGGAGCTGAGAAAGGATAACCTCATAACGAAGCACCTCGAACT
>JAHIKS010000065.1 GCA_018897475.1 Candidatus Altarchaeota archaeon | reverse complement strand
AGTTTATAAAATACACTTAGGGAGACTAATAGAGATGGGTTGAAAAAATGTTTTAAGACTTCTTGCGAGACTTCCACCATGAGTGGAGTATTATGAGGGCATAGATTGCTAGAGGGAAGAAAACAACAACTAGAATTCGGTATAGTTTTAGTGTATTCTCCTCCCATCCATATGCTACTCTTAAGTCATCCATTGCACCCAAAAGTATAAAGAAGATTATGCCTCCTGAAGTGTATTTTATAAACTCCAACCCCCACTTTCTGTAGATGAAAAGGTAGAAAAGAATAACGAGCAAAGTGCTGAGCACTGGTCCTGATAAGGCAGAAATTATTCTTATATCCTCATCCACTACTCCCTCATAATTTCTTAGATTTAACCTAAATGAAAGTGAATAGTCTTTAAAAACAAAGTTTATGGGTTTTATATCCCTTTCAGCCCAAGATGTTAGAGTACAAGTATAATTTGTATTTCCGTGTGGGTTAAGACCAAAATGATAGTCAATGTACAGGCTCTTACACCCATCATATTCTATACCGACTACATGACTCAACTCATGGAATATTAACATCCCCCAAACTATCGGGTAAAGCAAGATAAAGTAGCAAAGTAACTTTATTACTATGGTTCCTAATCGCATGGTATCCATGATATGTACATGAGAATGCAATACCTTAACCGTCCTGCAGGTTGGACTCGATGACGAATCTCTTTTCCAAGAGGGGGTTGTCGAATCCTTTTAATGGTATGAACATAAATGGATACACTGGCACTTGGGGGATTGAATGGCCAAAATCGAGGATTTTCTCAATCTGGATCCAGAACTCGCAGAAAAGCTGAGAAGGCGTGGCTATGGAACTGTAGAGGCCATAGCCTCTGCTAGGGTTTCTGAATTAACGTCAAGGAGATACGGAATTACGAAGACTATGGCGAAGAAACTGAAGTCTGCTGCAAGGAAAGCCGTTGGGGTTGATTTCAAGCAAGGGGACAGGTTGTAGTGCCTAACTCGGATGTTCATCTTCTTCCGCTTCAGTTTTCACTTCCTCTTTTCCTTCTTTCCCCTTATTTTTTCCTTCTTTCCCTGTTTTTTCCTCTTCGTTATTTCTTTTTTCCCTTCCCTTTTTTCCCTCTTTCTTTCTGTTCGTTGTTTTCGCCCTCTCTTGCTGCTTTTTTCCTTTTTTCCGTTTTTTCCTTCCTTTTTTCTTTTTTCCGCTTTCTATAGTATACCATAGGAGGAAGTATGCACATGCAAAAATCCCTGAATTCCCCCATGTAGATGCAGTAGTTCCTGCAGGAACGACAACACTCCATAGGGTTGAAGCAAGAACGAACGAAGAGAGAAGAAAAGACAGCCCTGCAAATCCTGTATTTTCAAAACTGATAGCAAGCGACTAAATTAGATAATTATCTGATTCCAAAACAGATAGCAAGCGGACTTATTGAAAGGAAAACTGCTATTCTAGATGCTGATTATCTCTCAATGGAGTGGGTATTATAGGTTAGATTAAACCAAAATTCAATGTTCAAATGGATTAAAGGCGTAATGATGCGTTACGAAGCAATATCGAGCTACTGCATGAAAACCTAAGAAAATGGGAATTTTAGGTGAAAATACTTAATGACACTTTACCAAGAATAATAACGATTATATTTAACTTTGGGGGACTCTCAGTTTAATGTTGATTTAATTTTGGTTGAATCAAAATGCCAAAAACAATTCCAAAGAAGACAAAGGACAAGATAAAAAGCAAGCTGGAAGAGGGCTATACTGGTAAAGAACTGGCAAACGATTATGGAGTTAGCCCACAGTTCATATCTGGCCTGAAGAAGGAGATAAAGGAGGCTGAGAAGGCAAGACAGATAGAGGCCAAGAAGAGGCAGGAAGAGGAAAAAGAGCTAACGATCCAGGAGAAGATTGACAAGCATTACGAATGGGAACAGCTTAAGGGAAGGGCTAACTGGCTTTTTGAGAAGATTGAGGAATCAATCAAAGACACTGACTCTCTGATGGATTCTATTGACAGATCCTCTTTCATTGAGAACAACGGCCATGCTAGGTGGGAAGCCTCAGCTCTAAAGGGGCAATTTGAGGTACTTGATCGGGAAATTT
>JAHIKS010000064.1 GCA_018897475.1 Candidatus Altarchaeota archaeon | reverse complement strand
TCGGGTCTGGAGTTCTTTTTCCTTTATCATCAACCAAAAAATATTCCGGGCCGCATTTCCCGCAGGCGATGGTCTGGGCGTGGAATCTCCTATCCTCCGGGCTGGAGTATTCCCTCCCGCATTCCTTGCAGGGCGGGAATTCATCAAAGGCCGTATTCTGCCTGTCGTAGGGAATCCCCCGGATTGTCGTGAATCTGGGGCCGCAGTCGGTGCAGGTCGTGAAGGGGTAGCTGTGTCTCCTGTTCTTGCTGTTGAGAATCTCGTCCGCGCAGTTATCGCAGAGGGCAATATCCGCGGGCGTTATGCCCTCGATGCCCTTGCCGCCGGACTTTATTATTTTGAAGTCGTCGAAGCCGGCGGGGGAATCCTTCCACTCTATTTTAATATCATCTATTCTGGAATTTACTGGCTTTTCCTTTTTTAGAATATCAATGAATTCCGATATCTCCTTTTTGCTGCCCTCTAGCTGTACCTCGACCCCGGCATCGCCGAGGTTCCTGACCCAGCCGGGCAGCCCAATCTTCTTTGCAATCCTGTAGATGGAGGGTCGAAAGCCGACTCCCTGGACAACGCCGGAAATCCTGATTATTGATAAGTGCTGCCGCATTTTTCTGCATTGATTACTCTATAATATAGAGTATTCAGGGGTAAAATCAGAATGTGTCTAGCAATTCCAGCAAAGATTCTGAGGATAAACGGGAATTCTGCAGAGGTGGACTTTGGAGGGGTTAAGAGAGAGGTGAAGCTCGACCTCGTCGATGCGAAGGAGGGGGACTGGGTCATTGTGCATACCGGTTATGCAATACAGACCATGAGCGAAGAGGACGCGAAGGAGACGCTCCGCTATTTTGAAGAGATTCTAAAGCTCGAAGATGATAACTGAGTTCAGGGACAGGGAGACGGCAAAAAAGGCGTGCGACAGGATTAAGGAGATTGCCAAGAACCTTGACCATGCCAAGATTATGCACGTCTGCGGCACTCACGAGGATACGATAACCAGGTATGGGATACGCTCGTTGCTGCCGGAGAACGTCGAGGTCATTTCTGGGCCGGGGTGCCCTGTCTGCGTTACTACGGGAAGGGAGATAGACGAGGCCATCGCTCTGGCCGATAAGGGCCTGACAGTAACTACCTTTGGAGATATGCTTAAAGTCCCGGGTAGTGAGAATTCCCTGGAGGGAGTGAAAGCGAAGGGCGGCGACGTAAGGGTGGTATATTCGATTACTGACGCTGCAAGGATTGCGGCCGAGAATCCTGACACGGATGTGGTGCATATCGCAATCGGCTTTGAGACGACTGCCCCCTCGACGGCTGCCGAACTGAAAACGGCGCCAGGGAATTTCTCCGTGCTCTGCTGCCACAGGACAATCCCGAATGCCATGGACCTGCTCCTCAGCTCAGGGGACGTGAAGGTTAACGGCTTCATAGACCCGGGCCATGTTTCAGCGATAATAGGTTTAGGGCCCTACAGGCCCCTGACCGAGAAGTTCAATGTGCCCCAGGTTATAGCAGGATTTGAGCCGCTGGATGTGCTGTTCGGAATCCTTCTCATTCTTGAAATGATGGAGAATGGCAAGGCAGAGGTGAAAAACGAATATTCAAGGGTTGTTAAGGATGAAGGAAACCCCAGGGCCCTGGAGATTATGAACGAGGTCTTCCAGCCCTGCGACGTTAGATGGAGGGGGTTCCCCATAATCCCTGGTTCAGGTCTTGAACTGAAAGAGGAATTCTCACAGTATGACGCAAGAAAGAAATTCAATATCAAGGTAGAGGATAGGGGAGAGCCCGCAGGCTGCAGATGCGGGGACATCCTGAAGGGGCTGATAAGGCCGGATGAGTGCCCTATCTTTGGAAAGGGGTGCGCTCCCGATAAACCGGTTGGGCCCTGCATGGTCTCAAGCGAAGGGGCCTGCGCAATAGCGTATAAATTCAATAAAAATGCATGAACTATCTTTTGCCCAGAGCGTTCTGGACAGCATTCTGGAGGAGGCGGAGAAGAACAGCGCAAAGAGAGTGAAGAGCGTTGAGATTGAGATGGGCGACCTTGCCCTGGTAACGGCGAAGGAGCTGGAGTCCGCCCTGAAGATGATTATTGACGGAACGATTGCTGAGGGAATGGAGATAAAGATAGAGAAGATTCCCGTCAGAGTGAGGTGCGATAAGGGGCACGAGAATGAAATCGAAGTGGATAGAGACCACCATCACATGATGCCCGCGCTGAAGTGCCCTGGGTGCGGGGGCTCTGTAAAGGTATTGCAGGGCAACGAATGTATTCTAAAGAAAATAATCGCGGAGTAGATTACCCGAACATCTTGGGGTCTACCCTGGCTCTGTTCTGCTCAAGGCCCAGGTCTTTTGGCTCGTAGCCCATAGCAAGTCCAAGGAGCTGCGGATAATGCAGGACGGGAATCTTTAACTCCTGCCCAATGGCTGATTCGACTGCTTTCTGGTTTGCGTCGTACATTACGTTGCAGAAGGGGCATACAGTAACCATTGCATCGGCCCCGGCCTTCTTTACGTTCTGGAGTTTCTGGCCGGTCATGGCGTATACAATATCCTTGTCTGCCGCAAGGACGTAACCGCCGCAGCACTGGGCCTTGTCGTAGTAGTCTATTGATTCGGCTCCGGTCGCCTCTATCAGTTCGTCGAGGCTTGCCGGATCCTTTGGATTGTCGAACATAATCTCTTCCGAGGGTTTCATGAGGTGGCATCCGTAGTGGGCCGCTACCTTCAGGTTCATGGGCTTGGTTACCTTCTCCTTTATCTTGTCAACTCCCACATCCTCCCAGAGGACCTTTACGTAGTGCTTGACATCTATTGTGCCCTTGAACTGCCGGTCTATACCAGCAAGAATCTCATTGACCTCGCCCTTGAGCTCGGGGTTCTCCTTGAGCTTTTTGTTTGCCCTGAAGAGCGAGCCGTTGCAGCCATTGCATAGGACCATCAGGTCAAGCTTCAGGTCCTCGGCCATGGAGAGAACTCTTGCGGCCATGGCAAGGTATGTCTTCTCATTGATAAGTTCATAGTAGAGGCCACAGCATCCCGCATCGGGCATGTCGACCAGCTCTATGCCCAGCTTGTCCATGACCTTCCTTGTGGAGAGGTCGTAGTTGGACACCCTGAAGGGGGTCGTGCATCCAATGAAGTAGGCGTATTTGTCAGTCATAGTCCACCACCCGTCTTTTCTATAATCTTCTTGATTTCAGTATTGTGCTTTACCTCGGGGAGGCCCATCCTCTCCCTCCTCTTGTTCTCCAGCTCGCCAATCTGAGCAGTAAAGCCGCATGCTTCAAGGTTCTCAACCAGCGGCTTTATGAAATCGGGAATCCCCTTCTCCTTGACGTAGATTCTGCGCATCAGGCTTAGCAGGTCGGCGACCTTTGTCTTTGTGGGGCACCTCTCCTGACAGGTGTAGCAATTGGTGCATAACCAGATATCGTCCTCCAGCTTGCCTTCAATTGCCGCCCTGTGCAGAATCTTTCTGGGATTGTATCTGCTGTCGGATATCCTTGCAGACGGACAGCCTCCTGTGCACATCCCGCAGCTGAAGCAGTAGTTAAGAGTCTTACCGTCAATCTCCGAGAGTATCTCTTCCCTAAGATCCATTTTGAAGTTCTTTTTTTATTTTTTTGATTACGAGGGGGACGGATTTCGCAACCTCGGGGGTTAAATCCTCCCCGAATTCTGTTGCATTATCGACCTCTATGCCATAGATGTCGATTTTTTTGGGCATTGTGCCGATGAATTTCTCGCCGAACTCCAGCGCTGTCCTGAAGTCAACGTCGTGCGGGGAAATTCCGTGCATAGTGGGAATCTCGTCCGGGGTCAGCCTGTAAATCCTGCCCGGCTTTCCGTTTTCTGTCTTTATGGCGTCGACTATTATCACTCTGTCGTAGCCCTTGAGCAGCTCCACCAGCTCCAACCCTGAAACGCTCGCCTCCTCGAAATCCACGCCCTTTACTTCCTTCTTTAGCTCCCTCACTATGTGGATTCCGACCCCGTCGTCTTTCAGGATGGGATTCCCTATCCCAAGGATGAGGGTTTTCATCTCTATCTTCGCAACGAGTGCTCCCCGCCTATCTCGTCGCTGTATTCCCTTCTCCTCTTCAGGAGCGCATATTTGAGATTCTTCGCGACTTCCTGCGTTGTTATGATACCCACTATCTTCCCTTCCTTGACGATGGGTAGTCTCCTTATGTTTCTCTTGTTGAACAGGTCGCTTGCGTCCTCCAGGTCGGCATCTGAATTTATCGTGAAACAGCTCCCGGTCATTATGTCCTTCGCCTTGACTTCGTTCGGGTTCAGGTTCTGGGCCACTACCTTTCGCAGGATGTCGGTCTCTGTAAGTATGCCTGTTCTTGTCCCGTTCTTCACAAGAACAGAGCCCGTTTCATTCTTGCTCATTAGACGAGCAACCTCATGGATACTGGTATCTGGCTCAATTACCAGTACCTTGTGCATTATCTCCTCTACCTTCATTCTATACCTCCTTCCAGGATTCTAATCGAACCTGGAAAACCTCTGGTATAGATTGTGATTAGAGTCATAAATTTTGACCTCGAGGGGCATGTGCCCGGGTAATGTATGAGTGGCGCAGGCAAAGCAAGGGTCATAGGCCCTGAAGGCCATCTCCACCATGTTCAGGATGCCCTGGTCTACCTTGAAGTTCTTGATTAGTTTCTCTGCCGCTCTCTTTACGGACATGCAGATTCCCGCATTGTTGTTTCCTGTGGCAACGATAATATTGAGCTTCTTCATAATTCCTTCCTCGTCGGTCCAGTAGTGGTGGAACAGGGTGCCTCTTGGCGCCTCGACCTGGCCCACTCCCTCGCCGACCACATCGGTGGGAATGTTCCTGACGTCATTGCTCGTAATCTCTGGGTCCTGGATGAGCTCGAGTGTCCTTTCTGCAGCATACATCAGCTCGATGACCCTGGCCCAGTGCATTGCAAGGGTTGCGTGAACCGGCTTTCCGCCAAGAACCTCGTACATCTTCTCGTAGGCCTCCTGAGCGACTGGTGTTGAAAATCCATCGGAAGCGTTCAATCTTGCCAGTGGCGCGACCCGGTAGACCCCGGAATCCTTTCCATCAACCAGGCCCTTCCAGCCGATATTCTTCAGGAACGGGAACTTGAGGTAGCTCCACGGCTCCACGTGCTCCGCTATATGGTCGAGGTATTCCTTGGATGCGTCGAACTTCGCGAACTCCTTTCCGTCGGGGTCAACTACTCTCACGTCCCCGTCATAGAAATTCACCTTGTTGTTCTTGTCCACTGTCCCCATGTAGTAGGTCTTGTGCTGGTATATGTCCCCGGTTATGATATCGACGTAATCCTTGTTCTTGAGGACGACGTCCTCGAAAATCTGGAGCGTAAACTTGCCGAATTCCACCAGGCCCTTTGACATCTCCTCGATTTCCTTCTGCTGCTCAGAGGTAATTGGTTTGGCTATTCCGCCGGGCAGGTTGTTTATGGGGTGGGTTGCCCTCCCGCTGATTATCTCCTGGATCTTCTGGGCATCGGCCCTCGCCTTGATTACCTGGCCTCCGACCTCCAGGCCAACCTTGTTAATGACTCCGACTATGTTTCTTTCAGATGGGTCCGCAGTCGGGCCAACAATAAAGTCCGGGCCCGCAAGGGCATAGAAGTGCGCGATGTGGCTGTGCACGTAATGAGCATTCAGGCTCATCTCCCTCAGCTTCTTTGCCGTCTCTGTCGGCTCAACGCCGAATACCATGTCCACTGCCTTCCCCGAGGCCATGTGGTGCGGATTCGGACAGACTCCACAGATTCTTGGGACAATTCTTGGCATTTCTTCCGCCGGCCTGCCCTGGCAGAATCTCTCGAATCCTTTCAGCTCTACGACCTGGAAATAGGCATCCTCGACATTGCCCTCGTCATTCAGGAAGATGTCTATCTTGGCGTGACCTTCAAGCCTTGTTACCGGAGAGATTACAATCTCCTTCTTGTTACCTTCTGCTGTCTTTTCACTCATTTTTAGCACCTCCTTTCCTAACCCGCCTTAACATCGATTTCGGAAGTGTAAATCTGTAGAATGTTCCCAGGGGGTCCTTGATCTGCTTGAATATTTTCTTTACCTCCTCCTCAGTAAGTTCCTCTTCCTTCACCCCAAATATTGTGGCTATAAGATTGAGCATGTTACCGCCCTGGTCGAAGGCCTCCTTTGTGGGACCACTGCAGCCTCTGCAAGGCACATTTCCGTTTATGCAGATTGTACCACATCCGGCCCTTGTTGCAGGACCCATGCAAAGCACACCCTGATCAAGGAAGCACTTCTCCTGGTCCAACTCAACCTCATGAGGCCTGTAGATTTTGTCAATCTTTCTCGTGTCTGCTTTCTTCCTTTCGCACTCGCTGCAGAGAGTTTTGTCCGATGCTATGGTGGCTCCCTTGGGTGGCAGCTCCCCTGAGACTATTGCATTGATTGCAGTCATTATCAGGTCGGGAGTAGGAGGACATAATGGTAAGAAGTAGTCAACGTCCACCTTGTCGTCAAGTGCAAAGACATCGTCGTAGAATTCCGGTAGTGTCAGTTCGTGTCCCGCCTCGTCCTTGTACTCCGGCTGCGGAGTAACAAAGTCCGGATTGTCAGTGGAGGGGGTATTCTTGTAGACCTCCTCAAATATTTCCTCCTTGTTTGTTACGTTAGCGAGACCGAAGATTCCTCCGAAGCATGCGCATGCTCCGAATGCTATGAGTGTCTTTGACTTCTGTCTCATCAGCTTTGCCATGTGCTCGTTCTCTGAATCTCTTACAGAACCGTGGTAGAGGCAGACGTCTATCTCTCCGTCAGCCATTGCCTCAACGTCCTTGTACTTTGCATCCATGATTGTGGGTGCAAAGACTATGTCTGCATGCTCCAGAACCGTAAGGATTCTTTCGTGGATATCCAAGACCGCAATATCGCATCCGGAGCATGTGGCTCCCCTGCATATTGCCAGTTTAAGTTTTTCTCCTTCTGCCATTTTTAGCCTCCCTCACCTGAATTTAAGTCATTTACTATATCAACGAAGCGCTTGGATTCGTCCTTGCCAATCCATTCGATTCTAAGCGCCTCGGGGTTGATTCCAAACTGTTCGATTAATTGCTTCAGTGCTGTGACTCTCTTCCTTGCCTTGAAATTGCCGGTGAAGTAGTGGCAGGCATCCGGCGGACAGCCGGCTATCATGACTCCCTTGGCTCCGGAGCTGAATGCCTTGAGAATCATCTGGGCATCGACCCTGCCGGTGCAGGGAACCCTGATTATTTTTACGTTTTCAGGGTATGAGAGTTTCTCGTATCCTGCCTTATCGGCGGCATTGTAGGAGCTCCACTTGCAGAGGAAGGCCATGACATCGCCTTCTTTCACAGTCCCTGAAATCTGAGCAAGGGTCCCCTTGTCGCTGTGGCCGTCAAGCTGGTTAGCTCCTGCCGCACAAGTTGCCGTGCAGATTCCGCACCCCATGCACAGCTCGTCGTTGACCGTGACCTCCTCGCCCTGCAGGGCTACTGCCCCGTAGGGACAGGCGCTGGTGCAGATTCTGCAGTCTGCCTCACTGCATATGTCGCTGTTTATGGTTGCGGTTGGAGTCTTCTTGGGAATGAAATCCTTGTTAAGTACGTTGATTACCTCGACTGCGGATTCCCTCGCGTCTGTTACGGTCTCGGCGACTCCCTTCGGGAAGGCCGCTGCCCCTGCAATGACTATTCCTCTCGGGTTAGCATCAACTGAACGACAGGAATTCACATACTCCACAGGGAATTCACCGTTGGCCGGAATTCCGAGCTTCTGAAACATTTCGTTATCCGGAACGAAGCCGGTCATGAGCACCACATACTCCGCCCTTGTCTCGACGTTCTTTCCAAGGAGAATGTCCTCGGACCTGACGACAAGGCTTTCGTTGTCCTGCAGAATCTCTGAAGGCCTGCCCTGGATGAATTTGACACCGTAGTTCTCTCTAACAGTGTTATAGAAATCCTCGAAGGGACCGTAGCTCCTCATGTCGATATAGTTTATGTAAACATCGGTTTCGGGGCTGTTGTCCTTTATCAGCTTCGCCTCCTTCAGTCCGAGAAGGCAGCAGACCCTCGAGCAGTAAGGGAGATGGTTTTTGTCCCTTGAGCCGGCGCAGTTTACGATTACGACGCTCTTCGGCTTTATCTCGCCGTTTGAGAATTTGCGCTCGAATTCGAGCTTTGTGAGAACGTTCGGGTATTTTCCGTAGCCGTACTCCGTTATCTGAGAGGCATCATAGTCCTTCAGGCCGGTGGCAATGACTATTGCTCCGACATCGAGGCTCTTCTCAGCCTCGTCGAGGCTTATTTCCCCGCATACCTTGACGCATTCGCCGCATTTATTGCAGGAGTCAAAATCGATGCCGTAGCTGTCGGGGTGCGTTGGCATGTAGTAGATGGCCTTTCTGTCTATGCCATCGTCATTGACTGTCACGGGACAGACCTCCTCGCATTTTTTATCCAGCTTGCCCTCAACGACGTTGCCCCTTGTCTTGACCTTTACCTTGTAGTTGCCAAGCCCCCCCTCGACTGACTCAACGTCGGAGTTGGTAAAAATCTCGATGTTGTCGTTTCTGACGACCTCGTTGATTAATGGATAGAGCGTGTGTGAGTTTGGGGTTCCTCCAGGATAGAGCCTGTCAAGCTTTGCGACGGTCCCTCCCAGGAAGGGTGTCTTCTCCACAAGATGGACTTTGATGCCGGAATCGGCTATCTGCCTTGCGGTCTCCAGACCGGCAACGCCTCCACCGATAACCAGCGCGCTCTTGTTCTTGATGTCGAATGTCTTCTTTTCCACGGGCTCTGAGTTCTTCAGTTTGTCAACAGCGCCCTGTATTAGGTCCTTAATCTTCGCCGGAGAGTGGCCGACCCATGCGACCTGCTCCCGTATGTTCACGAATTCCACGTTGGGGCTGTCGAAGAATTTCTCCAGTACTCTGGGGGTAGGACCAGCAATAACTACTTTGTCATTGCCGACAGAACCTATCTCCTTAATATCGTCTATGACCTTAACCTCCACGCCGTCGCCGAAATTCATGTCTTCCGGCAACTTTATTTCACCATTGCATGTGCAGACAAAAACTTTCAAGTTAATCACCTCGTTATTCTTAGAACTCTTAACGGTATCAGGCCCTGCTGGACCAGCTTCAGATTTTCCTCCTGGGCCCAAGAGGCTCATTAGTCTTTTTAGAGGGGGCATATTGTTAATGAATAATCATTATAGATATTCCTATAGGTATTATGGATTATTCTTTAAATAATGGAGTTATAAAACACCGTTATGAGATAACGATGTTATTGACCCTGTAGGGTCCCGTCTTCTGAATTAACAATTGTTAACATATTAAAGCTCTGAGCCCTAGTTTAAGTAATATTGCGATATTATATTAAGACTACGATTTAATATGAAATTCCCGTGTGAATTAACGGTGTGGTATGTGCTTCCTGCAGTAAGGTCCGAGCTTGCCAAGGAGCTCGCAAGGCTGGGGCTATCCCAAAAGGACATCTCAGAGAAACTGGATATAACGCAGGCTGCCGTATCCCAATATGTCAATAACAAGAGAGGGAACAGCGTAAAATTCAAGAGAATGGTGATGAATGAGATAAAAAGATTGGCAAAGGACATTAAGAACGGGGACAATTCAAGTGTTGTTCCAAGGGTGTGCAGGATATGCGATATGATAAAGGCTGACAAAACCATATGCGGAGTTCATAGAAAACGCGAGAGGAATGTTCCAAAAGGATGTGATGCGTGCTTTGTTGGCTAGTTGGATTCTCTTTTTGAGATATTAATTTTGCTACGGGATAGATTTTTCTACATAATCAAAGTTGAGTTGACCCTACCTGAAGGACGCCTACAGCCCAATCAAGGTATTGATACCTGAGATTATGAAACTGGGCACGTGGCATGTTGTCATATGCATGACCCTGATGGCAGCCATATGGGCCTACCTCATCAATAAGAAATAGGGTTGCTTCGCACCTCAGTTGTTTCAGATTTTTGACATTATTAGATTTGTATAGCCGTGCGGTTTTTTACCTATAATGCCTCTCTGTTCAAATTTCCAGAGCATCCGAGATATCTTCATTTTGTATATCCCTGTTTTATCCATCAAATCTTTCTGTGTGATTGATTTATTCAGGTATATAACTCGGCTTATATCTCTTCATCAGTAGTGAATTCGAGACTACCGAAACTGAGGAGAATGCCATCGCTGCCCCGGCAATTATGGGGTTCAGAAGAAACCCTGTAAAGGGATAGAGAATTCCCGCTGCAATTGGAATCCCTAGAGAGTTATAGATAAATGCCCAGAAGAGGTTCTGCTTGATTTTGTTCATCGTATATCTGCTCAGGTCCATTGCCATTACAACGTCCCTTAGGTCCTCCTTGATGAGAACGATATCTGCTGATTCGATTGCGACGTCTGTACCTGACCCTATGGCTATGCCAATATTAGCTTGTGCTAATGCAGGGGCATCGTTTATGCCATCGCCGACCATGGCAACCTTCTTCCCATCTGCCTGAAGTTTCTTTATCTCATTGGCTTTGTCTTCAGGCAGCACCTGCGCCAGTACCTTGTCGATTCCAAGCTGGGTGGCAATCGCCTTGCCTGTCCGCTCATTATCGCCTGTAATCATGACAACATTCTTTTCCATTTCATGCAGTGCGTCTATGGCCCCCTTTGAATGTTCCTTAAGTGTGTCTGCAACGGCAATAATGCCAACAATCTCTTTATCCAGGGAAACAATCATTGCAGTTTTGCCTTCATCCTCGAGTTTCTGGACCTTATCTTCAATTCCTTTCAGATCTAAATCCCTGTCATTCATCAACCGTCTGTTCCCCAGTAAAATCTCTTTACCGCCATATTTCGCTTCGATTCCCCTGCCGGGAATGGCATTAAAGGAATCAGTATCGGGAATCTCAATCTTTTCCTTTTTTGCCCTGTTGATTATCGCTTCTCCCAGCGGATGCTCTGAGCGTTTCTCTGTTATTGCTGCATATTTTAGAATGTCTTTTTCATCGATGCCTGAGAGGGGAACTATATCTGTAACCTCCGGTTCGCCCTTGGTCAGGGTGCCTGTCTTGTCGAAAACTACCGTATCGATTTCGTGCGCTATCTGGAGGCTTTCGGCGCTCTTTATCAGGATTCCGTTCTCTGCTGCGAGCCCTGTGCCGACCATCACTGCCGTGGGAGTCGCCAGTCCAAGGGCACAGGGGCAGGCAATGATAAGAACTGCAATAAAAATAGTCAGGGAAAATACGAACCCCATGCCGAGCAGATACCATGCCGTAAAGGCAATTAATCCGATTCCAATGACTACTGGCACGAAATAGGCAGAGATTTTATCGGCAAGGGCCTGAATTGGTGCCTTGCTTCCCTGGGCCTCCTCAACTAGATTGATAATCTGAGCCAACGCTGTGTCTTTTCCGACCTTCGTGGCCTTGAATTTGAAGGAGCCGGTCTTGTTTATTGTTGCCCCAATAACCTCATCGCCCTTTGATTTCTCGACAGGAATGCTCTCTCCCGTGAGCATGGACTCATCAACGCTTGAGTGTCCTTCAATGATTACGCCGTCAACAGGAATCTTTTCTCCTGGTTTTACTATTATGATATCTCCTGCTACAACCTCCTCAATAGGGACCTTTATTTCCTTGCCGTCTCTTACTACCGTTGCGGTTTTTGCCTGTAGACCCATCAGCTTTTTTATGGCCTCCGATGTCTTTCCCTTGGCAATGGCCTCGAGCATCTTGCCCAGCAGGATGAATGCAATCAGCAGCCCTGCCACTTCATAGTAGAGGTCGTTTATTCCATAGTTTGGATTTCCCGTCCATATCAGAATTGAGATTGCCAGGCTGTAAATGTATGCTGACCCTGTGCCGATTGCAACCAGAGTATCCATGTTGGCGGTTTTTGTCTTTATGACTGCCTTGACCCCTCTTGTGTAGAAGCCGGAACCGGCTATTATGATTGAGGTTGCCAGAAGGAACTGGATAATGGCGGCATTTTCGATTATGAATATAGGTACTGGAATGCCCACATGATGAGCCATTGCAGAATAAAGCAATGGGATTCCAAATAATGTTGCTATGATGAATCTTAATTTTAGGTTCCTGATCTCTCTTTCCCTTGCCTCTTTCTCAACATCCGCTGTCGGTTCTTCAATGGGTTTATAGCCAACGTCGGTTATCGCCTGTGTTATTGCCTCCTTATTAATCAATTCCGGGTTGTAGGTTATCCTTGCCTTCTCAGTGACATATAGTTCCTTGGACAGGACGCCATTTAGCTGGTTCAGGGCGGAATTGACCGTGCCGACGCAGTGAGGATTGTCCATCCCGATGACCTTCAGATTTATTGTTTTCTTTCCTTTTTCTTCTTTTAGAACGCCGTATCCCGTGGCCTCTATCGCCTTTTCAAGGTCATTTCTCGAGACTTTTTTGGAATCATAGGTTATATGGGCCTTTTCTGATGCAAAATTAACGTTTGCACTGGAAACCCCGGCAGTCTTTTTTAAAGCTCCTTCAACGGTTGCAACGCATGATGCGCAGGTCATGCCGGTTACATTGATAATCGCTTTTTCGGTTCCTTTCCCGGTGTCTGTTGGTTTTTCCGCATGTTTTTCTGTAGGTTCCCCGTTACCTAGAAATTTGTCCTTGCAGACCTTGCTGCAGAAATAGTGGGTCTCGTTGTCCTTCTCGGCAGTAAGTCCCTTTTTCCTCGCTTCCTCTTCATCGACATCCATTGCGCAGATTGGGTCTTTTGTCATTATTATTCTTCTTTAACTTCTTCTAACTCAACATTACACATTCCACATTTCCCAGGAGCGTCATACCTCATCCCACATTTTGGGCATTTGAATTTTGTCATTTTCCTTATTTTTAGTTTTTAATTGCATGTTTGGTAATCTCCAGATTACAGGTATGGCGTTCTCTGCACCATGCTTCACATTTCTGCGCTAGGTCTTTTTTAGCGTATGTGAGCTTGCATTCATCACACCGGAAAAATGTCTGCCCTTCTTTTTGTATTTCGGTGGCCACTCTTTCACTTTTTGTCTTCCTTGACAATCCATTTGTACGTCAGCCAGAATATCACAGAGACTATGAATGCAGCTATTGCCAGATATATCAGACCAAATAACCCGGCCCCAAGCATTCCTGCGCCACCCATCATGCCATTGCCGTCCATCATGCCATAATCGTCGCCGTTGACTGAAATCATAGGGGACAGCACAACCATAGCAGCTAAAAACAGTATTTTATTTTTCATGGATACCACCTCGTTAACTATTGTTAATAATCTGGTTAAATATGCCTCAGAGCCTCTGCCGGGTCTATTCTTGACGCCCTTAGTGCAGGGTAGATTGTAGCTATTGCTCCGACAAAGACAGCAAGCGCCAATGAGCCCCCGGCCATATACGGGTCAAAAGGTATCGAAACCTCCATTCCCGCTATTGCAGGGCCGGCAATCAGTGTTGCAGCCAAGCCGAGAGCGTATCCAATGATGCCTGCAATGGAGCTCAATATCAATGCTTCCATCAGGATTATCTTTACAACGTGTATTCTCCTGAAGCCGATTGCCCTGAAGATTCCTATCTCTCGTGTTCTCTCATTTACGGAAGACATCATTGTTGTGAATACTATAAGCGAGCCTATAAGGAGAACGATGACTCCGACAGCCAGCCCGAAGCTGCTCAGCTGATTTATCGTCTGCATTTTCTGGGCTACAACCTGCTTAATCGGTGTTGCCTTTCCGTTTGGAATCGCCTCGTTTATCTGGCGCGCCATCTCCTCTACTGGACAGCCGGAGCATATTGCCGCTACTTCAACGAGCGTTATCTTCCCCTCCTTGCCCAGCAGTTTCTGTGCCGTTTCCAGGTTCATGAAGATGATTGAGTCGTCCTGGGAGCCGGTTTCCTGTATTACCGCCCTGACATTAACCTCCTTGGTATTTCCGTCGCTGTCCAGGGTTATGCTGTCTGCCGGCTTTTTATTCAGTTTTTCCGCTACATTTGAACCGATTATGACGTCATCTTCTTTCAAACCTTTGATTTTGGTTACAGTCATAGTCTTTGTCGGATCTATGGGGCTTGGCTTCTCGACTCTTGTTAGTTCCAGGTCACTTCCATTCGTAAATTTCCACCATTTTTTGAGTTTTATCTCTGTTGCCAGGTCGGCTCCAACTATCAGCACTGTCTCGCCTTCAATGTCTACAGCCCCAAGCAACTTGGGCGAGACTGTTGCGAGATTTTCTTCATTTTCTATCGTCCATATGTTATCTATCTCCTTTTCCTGTATCTCACGGAGATCGTACTGTGCACCAGGAATTGACATCCCCCCATAGGACATCGATAGAGTATTTGCCTTTGGAACAATCATTATGTTTGCCCCGAATTCATCCAGTTTCTTTTGGACATCCTCCTGCATGGCCTGGGTTATTGTAAAGATTGTAACTACCGTTGCAATACCGATTACCATTCCTATAATCAGGAATGCCATCTTTGATTTCCTTCTCTTCAGGTTGTCAAGGGCTATGTCCTTTAGTTTCATTTTTTACTCACAATACGGCCGTCTTTTAGCTCTATTGTGTAATCGGCATATTCCGCCGTCTTTTTGTCGTGGGTGACCATGATTATCGTCTCCCCCTCATCATTTAATTCTTTAAGGAGATTCATGACCCCAATAGCGTTCTTTGAGTCCAGATTGCCTGTGGGCTCATCAGCAAGAAGAATTGGGGGTTCATTCACTATGGCCCGCGATATAGCGACCCTCTGGGTCTCTCCCCCCGAGATTTGATTTGGGAGCCGGTTTATCTTATCAGCCAGCCCTACCCGTTCAAGTGCTCCCTTTGCTCTTTTTTCCTGCTCCTTGTTCGACATTTTGGTAATCGACAGAGGAAGCATTACATTCTCCATGGCAGTCAGGTAGGGAATCAACTGGAACGCCTGGAAGACGAAGCCGAGGTATTCGGAACGGAAATCAGCCTGTTTCTCTGGTTTGAGGTCGTAGACTGCAATGTCGTCGATGAAGATGTCGCCGTCTGTCGGCGTGTTCAATATACCCAAAAGCGTTAACATGGTGGATTTCCCGCTGCCGCTTGGGCCCATTATGGCTACGAAATTTCCTTCATCTATTTCAAAATCAGCACTATCCAGCGCCTGAACTATGTCGTCGCCCTCTTCATAAGTCTTCGAGACACTGTCAAATCTTATCAGTGACATTCTAGAAGTATCCCTCGCCCTCCTCGATATCCGATTTCTCTATGACGAGATAGTCGCCTTCAATTTTCCTGTCAAGGGGTGCGGGGTTGCAGCCGCCCTGCTCTATATTTATTCTTGTCGAGAGGAATCTCCTGCCGCAGTTGTTGCATATCATGTAATCCCCCTCCTGCCTGTAGCCCTTCTTTGCCTCGAAGCAGACGTCGCAGGCATCGAACGCAGCCCTGAATATCCCGTCACTGGATTTTAGAACGAAGAATCTTAGCGTTTTCCCTGTCCAGGACGTGTGCTTGTAGAAGTGCGCCTTCCCGTCGTCTATCTTGGAGAGGGGTATGCGGACGCTGTCTGAGTCAGTGTTTGTGTTGCCTGAATTCCCAACACCATTGCCGTCATCAGCACCGCCAATATCCTCCGCCGCTTCCGGGCCGCCGCTGCTCAATACAAAAAAGGCGACGACAGCAATAACCAGCAATGCAGGG
>JAHIKS010000063.1 GCA_018897475.1 Candidatus Altarchaeota archaeon | reverse complement strand
GCTAAGGTAGGATTCATCTGGGTTGCTGATGATTCCGACCCGTTCAGGAAGGTGCCCAAGGGGATGGAGTCGCTGAAGGAGTATCTTGGCCATCCTGTCAAAGACATCCCGGACCCGGAGGGCTGTCATGATGGTTTTGTAGAACACCACGTTACCCAGTTCCTGGGGGATTTGAAGGAGTTCGGAGTTGAACCGAAGGTATATTCTGCGACGGAGCTTTACAGGAGCGGGGAATTCTATGATGGCATTAAAACTGCAATGAAGGACTCTGAGAAGATTATTGAAATCCTGAATAAATTCAGGAGGGAACCCCTTCCCAAGGACACTGTTCTCTGGAGCCCAATCTGCGAGAAGTGCGGGAAGATTTCCACCACCAAGGCGGTTGGGATTGACGGCGATTCTGTCAGCTACAGGTGCGAGGACACGGAGATTTCCGGCGGAAAGGCGAAGGGCTGCGGTTTTGAGGGTGATAGCAGCCTCAAAGAAGGGCACGGGAAGGTGCCGTGGAGGGTTGAGTGGGCTTTGAGGTGGGCGCACTTCAAGGTAACCTGCGAGCCACTCGGAAAGGAACACGCCTCGGCCGGGGGGTCGTTCTGGACCGCCAAGGAAATCTGCAAGGAAATCTTCGGCTGGGAGCCACCGATTCCAGTCATCTACGAATTCTTCACCCTGAACGGGGAGAAGATTTCCTCGTCGAAAGGAAATGTGATTACGCTTGGCGACTGGCTGAAGATATGCGAGCCCGAAGCCCTGAAATTCTTCATGTACAAGAGGCTGCAGAAGCAGAGGGACATAAATCTTGCGAGGATTCCTGCAATGGTGGACGAGTATGACAATGCCGAGAGGATTTATTTCAGGCAGAAGAAGGGCGAGGACAGCGAGACGAGGATGTACTGGCTTTCCCAGGTTTCGGAGCCTAAATTCCTCGGGGTTCCGTTTACACTCTGCGCCGTTCTTGCTCAGATAGTTCCAGACCTGGATGTGAAGGATATATCGAAGAGGCTGGAGAATTCCGGCTATGAGAAATTTGATAGTGGAAGATTGAAGTCGAGATTGGCTCTTGCAAGGGAATGGAACAAGAGTCATGGTCCTGAATATCTGAATTTCAAGATAATTGAGGATAAGGAAGCAGCAAAGGCAAGGTTGGATAATAAGCAGAAGGAAGGGCTCAAGGTTCTCGCCGGGGAATTGGACAAGAAATTCACGCCCAAGGAGTTGCATAAGAGAATTTATGAAATCGCAAGAGAACTTGAATTAGAGCCGGAGAAGCTCTTTGAGGCCGTCTATCTTGCGCTGATAGGTAAGGTGAAGGGTCCCAAGGCCGCTATGTTCCTTCTCAGTCTTGAGAAGGATTTTGTAAAGAAGAGATTGTCTTGTTAGGTGGGGGTATTGTAATATTTTGCATTAAAATCTCCATCCTTCAGTTCTGAACATATCAATTATATCGATGGCTTCAATGTTATAATTCTCGCAAACGAAGGGTATTTTTACTCTGTTCCCTCTTATTTTTTCTTCAGTCACAACAATTCTCTTAATTGTCAGTAATCTTTTTTGGGGATCTTTAGCTAGTTCTATTGCTAATGCAATAACCCATGGGTCTGCATCATATGTTCCGCTGATTTTAATTAACGAGGGAAATTCCTTGAGTATGTCTTTAACAATCTCTATTTGCCTGGGATTTGGTGGGATAAAAAATTTACTTTGTTTTTTAGCCCAACGAGACAGTGAATCATCAATTTCTTTTATTTCATTGAAAACTTCTTTAGGCGCTACTAACCGGTCATTTTTTATCAAAAGTTCAATTTTATTCCATGGACCCGGATAGACATCCCTAGGATTATGCTTGTTCAATTCTATCAGTGAAGAAGTATCAATAATATAGAAGTTTGAACTCATTTTCTTGCTTTAGCCAATACTTTATCAAAATTTTTTGATTTGATAGATAGGTAATTCAGGGCATCAGTGTATGTGATATGTCTATGATCATAGTTGTTTGCAACAATAGAAACGAATTTGGTTCCAACTTGTGAAATGCATCTTTTGTCTGATGGTATTCCGCCCCCTTGTTTCCCTCCCTTCTTTTTTGATTTCTTCTCTGGGGGTTTGTATCTATTAAGAACTTCCTCAAACTCGTTTTCTGAGATATAGTGCAATTTACGCATATTGACCAAAATCATTGCTTTACTTAGTTTGTATTTCCTTGAAAGCCCCCTTAGTGTTTTTGAATCCGTGAGGACATCATTTTTTGATTCAAAAAGTCTTTTGGAAATTTCTTCGGGAAATAAGAACGATGAGGCGAATTCATCGCACCATTGTTCAATTTTATTTTTTCTTATTTTCGATACGTCTGGAAGGTCAATTATGGACTCTCCCAGCAGTATGTGTGCAAATTCATGCATTAAGGAGAACACTCTTGCTTCAATACTGTCTTTTGTGTTTACGACAATGATGTTTGGCAATTCATCCACCAATACAAACCCTCTCGCATCTTCCAGGGGCATAGAAAACTGAAAAACAAGTATGTTCATGTCCTCAAGAACATCTCTCAGGTAGTTGAAGAAGTTATATGCAGTTTTGAATTTTCTTTGTTTTTCCTCAGTTAAATCAAATTTCTTCCGGTAATTATTTGCAATTTCTTTAGGATTGACAGAGTTATTCACCCTTTCTATTTTTGGTTTTGTTTGATAATCAATATTTTTTGAGAGTTCTTCGCTTATCTCCTGCAGATTTCTAGCCTTTCTCAGTACGAGAATGGTTTTTTTATCGAATATATCCTCCTTATTTGGAAGCATCCGATAGTCTTTTGGCATCGGCTTTTCTTTTTTTGGCTCTGAAAGTAAGAAAGCAGCTATGGGTCTTCTAAAAACTTGCGATAATTCTTTTAGTTGCCTTAATGTGGGATTCCTTTTGCCCCCCTCAACTTTCCCAATAACATCAGAACTTGTCTTAAGCCTCTTACTCACATCCTCCACTGTCCAGCCGGCGCTTATCCTAAGCCACTTAAAGACATCTGGATCCACCTCAACTTTAACTGATTTAGGCATTTCAGGTACCTCGGAGCATAAATCCCTCAACAATCTTTATCTCTCCATCTGTCAACCCATATAACTGATAAACCAGTTGGTCTATCTGCTTGTCTGTTGCATCTATCTGTCTTTCTATCCTTTCCTTCTCGTCGGGAGTTCGTGCGGAATCTAACCTCTTGTATAAATCATGTATATGAGAAACTAAGAGAACTACCTCATCGTGTGATTTCTTCTTTCCAGTGTCAGAAAAATCGATTTTCTTAATTGGCAGTTTTGATATACTATTCCAGAAATACTCATAAATCCCCCCACTTTTTAGTTTACCTATCGTCCTGAATCGGAACGTTAGTAGTTTTGAGTTCAGGAGCGCCAACAAATAATACAATTTCTCATCTTGGTTATTCTCAAAAATGACAGTGGTGTCTGTCAGGCTAAGAAATTCGTCGTTACTATCCAATGCGAACCTGTTGAATGTAGAAAGGTAAGGACATAATATCCTTTTTCTATTGTAATGCTCTTTATGGAGAGGCCACGTGTACTTCCACCATTCACAATCTCCTCTTTGATACGCCGCTCTTTTTTTCAGTTCGTTTTTGTGAGAAAGTAAGTGCCCCTGTAGCTTCTTAGGTAATCTATTGAAATCCGCCATATTCTCAAGATAGAGAAGATATTCTCCACGATCTCTAATGTGATATTGTTGGATATCTGAGTTTGAAGCGCGCTTATAGGACATCTTTTTAGTTAAACCCCAAGATTCCATCTCCTCTTTTGTGCGTTTACCGAAGACTTTATTGCGGCCAGTTTGCATTCCTTGACCAATTATCATAAAGTCACCTAACCTCATACCCACAGAATCTATTTTCTCATTTAATCTTGTTATTTCATCAGAGGCAAAAGTCCATGGTTCATCATCTAATCTTTTCTGACTAATAGTAACTAGATCAAATACATCGTGATTTTTAAGATTTTTTGATAGGTTAATGGAAGCTAGTTTTTTATCCAATAATTGGAAAATATTTATTTTATCAGGTCTATGGCCCGGACAATATCTCAGTATACAAGTTGTGATTCCAACGCGTGGGAAAACATAAAAGTTTCTGAAGTCAATAATCTCTCTAATTGCTGAACTTTCAAGCAAAAACTTCCTTAACTTATCTGCTTTGTAAGCCTCCAAAAAAGCACGCGAAACTATAAAGCTACAATATCCTTTTGAGAGTTTGGCTGCTTTTGCAAGGAAATATAATAAAATATCTGTTTTGTCATTATAGATGTGGGGGTACTGGGATTTTATTGCCTTTAAGCGCACATCGCCCTTACCCCACGTATCATCAATATTAAGGTATGGTGGATTCCCAATCACTGCATCAAACTTGAAGGGGAACTCCTTGTCCCAGTCAAAGGCGTTTATCCTGTACTGCTCCTCATCGCTTAACAGTTTCTTCTGGCATGCATAGAAGTCCGGATCGATCAAGCTGTTTCCGCACTTGATGTTTTTGTGTAGGTCTGGTAGCACCCTACCCAGTAAACGTTTTTGTGGTTCTCTGTGTTCGTCTTCTAAGACCTTCAGTAGCAGGTTGAGTTTCGTAACCTCTACTGCTTGGCCGTCTATATCTACTCCGTATATGTTATTCAGGAGGATTCGTTTTTTCTCATCTAATGTGAGATACCATTGGCCACCTTTGCCTTGATATACCTCCTTTTGATGTTTCTCAGGGTTATGGTTTACATACCAGTCTCGATGATAATTGAGAAGATATGTATATGCGCCAATAAGAAATGACCCTGAACCACACGCTGGGTCAAGCATCTTAATTGAAGAAATATGCTTGGGCGTTTTTCCTTTTATCAGTTTGCCAATGGTGTTCTCAACAATGTACTCTACAATATACTTCGGCGTGTAGTAGACACCGCCTGCTTTCTTGACCTCTGGTTTCTCCTCTACCATCGCACGGTGTGAGGGTGTTAGGCGTATTACCTTTCCAAGAAACTGCTCGTAGACG
>JAHIKS010000062.1 GCA_018897475.1 Candidatus Altarchaeota archaeon | reverse complement strand
CTGCATAAATACGGAGGAATTCCATTGTTAACTGCATGGGAATGTGGCCGAATCTTCGATTCGGACACGTGTCAGAGCGACTGCGTCGCTCTGCCACATTCGCGCCATCCGAAGCAGGTTTTACGACAAAAAAGACTTCGACATGATAATGAAGTACTGCAGCGAAGAATTCAACTTCGAGCTCATGATGGGGGAGTTTTATCTGAGGGTGAGGGAGCAGTAATTTGGTGGAAAATCCAGAAACTGCCCAATTTGTATACTTGCATATCGTAAAGTTAGTTTAACGATTATTGATAATTATCATAAAGTTCACTTAACGATATTGCGAAAAATCTCAAAATCTGCAGTTATAACTGCAAACATTTCGAAAAAGTCTGCAGTTACAGACCACAAGAGTTATACCCTGCTCACTAAAAACAGAAAAGCGGTATTATATACGAGACCATATTCATGCAAAATTAGTCTTTTATAAGAGGACATATCTGTATAATCAATCCAGCAATTCCTTCACGAGCTTGATAGTGCCCGTATAAAAGGTTCGGTCGTTGATTACTGGCACTACAGTTACATATTTAAATAATTATGGATTTTCAGTAATCCTTTAACTATGTGAATGCCTGACTGATCGATATTCAGCGATAATTCAGCCACGAGGTGCAGGGGAATTCGTGCCGGCAGAATTAAACGAAATATACGCCATGCTGCATAAATACCGAGGAATTCTAATCGTTAAGTGTCAGGGATTCTATCTGAAGGTGCTGGGAAAATTTAGATGAGGACGGCGGATAATCTACAATAAACCATGAAAGAAGAACTAAAACTGATTTTAGAGGGGGGAGAAACCCATTCAATAGAATTCAAAGAGGGTCTGGAAGGGCTAGACAAGGAGATGGTCGCCTTTGCCAATTCCTCCGGCGGCAGAGTCCTCCTGGGCGTGAGAGACGACGGATCTGTAAAGGGGATAAAAATCACCAACAAGCTGAAATCCCAGGTTCAGGACATAGCAAACAACTGTGAGCCAAAAATAAAAATATTCTTTGAGGAATCCCATGATATGCTCATCATAAGCGTTAGTGAAGGTGAGGACAAACCCTATAAATGCTCCTCAGGCTTTTACAAACGAATAGGTCCTAACAGCCAGAAACTATCAAGAAACGAAATCATAGAGTTTTTTAAGTCAGAGGGAAACGTAAGATTTGATGAGCTGATAGAACCTAAATTCAATTATCCTGAAGATTTTGATGAAGCTAAGTTTCGGAGATTTCTACAGTTGGCAGGAATCTCAAAAGTGGAGGATACCGAAAGAGCACTTATAAATCTGGGGGTGGCAGAGAAACAGAAAGACCAGTTATATCTCAATAATGCAGGGGTGTTATTCTTCGCCAAAAAACCGCAAAGATTCATTTCATGGTCCGTCTTTACCGTTGCCCTGTTCAAAGATGATGCAGGAGTCGATATAATCGACAGAAAGGAGATAGAAGGCACTCTCTTCGAAATTGTCGAGGAGGTTATGAAATTTATAAAACTGTACTCAAAGGTAGCCTACCGGTTTACGGGCAGGCCACAAAGAGAGAATGTGTATGAATATCCTTTTGATGCGATAAGAGAGGCTATTATCAATTCGGTGATGCACAAATACTATTTCGAGCATGGGCATAACAACATCCTGAGGTTTCTTCCCGACAGGATAAGAATCGAGAACTACTGGCTGAAGCCATCCCATTTCGTTCTCGGCAAAACTGTTTTCAGAAGGAATCACATCATAGCCGACCTGTTCTCCAGAATACATTTCGGGGAGAAGATGGGGACCGGTTTTGAAAGGATAAAGGTGATATGCGACAGGGAGAACGCCCCTTCCCCCGAGATAGAACTTGATGAGAGCTATTTCTATGTTACGTTCCACCCAAGCCATGAGTATCTGAAACTGGTGCAAGAGAAAGAAAAGGTCACCGAAAAGGTCACCGAAAAGGTCACCGAAAATCAGATGAAAATATTGGATGGATTGAGGAAAGACAAATATGCGACAATAAGATATCTGTCTTCCGTGATCGGAATCTCCGAAAGAAAAACTAAGAAGAACATCGCAAAACTGAAAGAAAAAGGCCTGCTTAGGAGGGTCGGTCCCGCAAGGGGAGGCCACTGGGAGGTTATACCTGATCGATGAAGCCGAGAAATTCGTCAAGAGGAACACCAGAAGGGCAACCAAGATAGTGGAATTCAGGCAGGTCAATGTTACAGAATATCCATACGAGGCGATTAGGGAGGCGATAACGAATGCCGTATGCCATAGAGACTACCTTTTCTCTGGTGCTACAATCAGGGTGATGATATTCGACGACTGGATAGAGGTAGAGAGCCCGGGCAAGCTGCCTGCAGACATCACCCTGGAAAACCTCGATGGCTCCCACGTCCTGAGGAACAAGGCGATTGGAGAGCTTCTCCATGACATCGGATACATAGAGAAGTGGGGCACAGGCATCAGAAGAATGAAGGACCTCATGGGGAATCACGGCCTGCAGGAGCCGGAATTCGAGGAGAGGAACATATTCTTCAGGGTCACCTTCCACGGCCCCGGCGACAAAATCCTGGACCTGATCAGGCCTGAGGGTGAAATCGACCTGAAGGAGCTTGGCCTGAATGAAAGGCAGATCTCCGCCCTGGCGATGATGGTGAATGAAGGTAAGAAATTTTCCAATAAAGGATATAGAGGATTATTCAATGTCAGTAACCAGACATTTGTCAGGGACATGGGATTGTTGAAGAGGCTGGACCTAGTTGCTGCTGAGGGCAGAGGCAGGTCTTTAAGATACAGAGCAAAATCAATGTCATGAAAAATAGAAAAATGTCACGAAAAAGTTTATCATGTCCGTGAACTACCCCGACATAAATGTCGGGGCGTCTAACCCCGACTCGGAGTTTCTATGCTCATCCCATTTGTAGGGAATCATCCATAGTTCATGGGCTGGTTCATCTACAGCCCCCGCCAGGTTTTGCTTCAATTTGTGAAGCTCACTGGACTTACTCTCCAACTGGGCTTTGCCCCTCTGGAGAATGTTTATCGATGCGTTAAAGTCGGCATCATACTGCATGCCGCACTCCTTGCAAACGATTCTGGTTTTTGTTCTCTGAACCTTACCATCGCACTTATGGCACTTTGAGGAAGTCCACCACTCGTTCAGCTTTGCAGCCGGTATGCCCTGCTTCCTGCACTGGTGTATTATCCAATCTGCCGTCCGTGAGAAGGACCAGCTTCTGAG
>JAHIKS010000061.1 GCA_018897475.1 Candidatus Altarchaeota archaeon | reverse complement strand
CAACCCCGACGTTAACTACCTGAAGGTCAACGTGGATGGGCAGATATGGCTTCTAAGCAGGGAGGCATTCGAGAAGCTGAAGTTCATAAAGGACGGGCTTAAGGAGGAGGGCGAGCTCATGGGCAGTGAGCTCATAGGAAAAACATGCACTAACCCCCTGGACAACAAGGAGGTTCCCATCCTTGAAGCATCCTTTGTCAAGCCCGGATACGCTACGGGGGTTGTAATGTCTGTTCCAGCGCATGCGCCCTACGACTACATCGCTTTAAAAGACCTCAATAGCGACATCGAATCCATTGTCATCATCGATGGAGAAAAGTACAAGGGAACCCCTGCAGAGGAAGTCATCCTGGAGATGGGTATCAAGAGCCAGGAAGACCCGAAGCTGGAGGAAGCAACAGAAGTCCTCTACAGGGAGGAGCACAGCAAAGGTAGGATGGCCAAGGGTATAGCGGACTATGGCGGAATGCCCGTCAGGGACGCCAGGGAAAAAGTAACGGAAGAGCTGGTAAATTCCGGCAGGGGCGACATTTTCTATGAATTCTCCGAGCAGCCGGTCACCTGCAGGTGCGGGAGCCAGTGCTTCGTCAAGATTCTGAAGGACCAGTGGTTCGTCCGCTACAGCGACGACGAATGGAAAAAATCCACCCACAAGTGTCTTGACAATATGGATATAATCCCCCAGGAGACAAGGGACAACTTCTCCTACTTCATCGACTGGCTCAATGACTGGGCATGCACCCGGAGGGTGGGGCTTGGCACGAAACTTCCCTGGGACGACAAGTGGATTATAGAGCCGCTCTCGGACTCGACAATCTACATGGCATACTACACCATATCAAAGCACCTCCGCGAAATAGAGCCGAAGAAACTAACGCCGGAAGTCTTCGATTACATCCTCCTGGGGAAAGGAAAGGCAGAAGAGATTTCCTCCAGGACAGGCATCGATAACCTGAAAAAAATCAGGGATGAATTCCTCTACTGGTATCCACCTGAATGGAGGCTCTCGGCCAAGGACCTGGTCGGCAACCACCTAACATTCCACATATTCCACCACACGGCCCTGTTCCCTGAGGAAATCTGGCCGAAGGGAATAGTCATATTCGGCATGGGTCTTATGGATGGGGAGAAGATGTCCTCATCCAAGGGCAACACAATTCTCCTCAAGGACGCGATAGACGAGTACGGCAGCGACACCATAAGGCTGTTCCTGATGAGCAATGCAGAGCCGTGGCAGGACTTCGACTGGAGGGAGAACCTCCTGAAGAACACCGCAAGGAAACTGAAGCAGTTCTATGAGCTGGTGGAGCATGCCAACGGACTCAAGGACGAGAGCCCCATGAGGGACATAGACCGCTGGATTCTAAGCAGAGTGAACGAGGCAATTTCGGATACCAGAAAATACCTCGACGGCTTCCAGATGAGGAAGGCCCTCCAGACGGGGTTCTTCGGGATTCTCAACGACCTGGCATGGTACCTGAGAAGATGCGAGCCGAATGCCAACGTTATGAAGGAGATAGCAGACCTCTGGGTAAGGCTCATGACCCCCTTTACTCCATTTATCTGCGAGGAGCTGTGGGAGCGGATGGGCAACGACCTTTTCGTTTCAAAGGCACTATACCCGGACGTAAACAAGGAGTTAATCAACGACGAGGTCATTGTGAAGGAAGATATGGTAATAAAGCTGAGAGAAGACATCCAGAATATCCTTGAGGCAACGAAGACAAAGCCCAAGATAATATACCTGTATCCCGCCCCGGACTGGAAGAGAAAGCTATTTGTCGAGATAAAAGCCGGGAAGAAGATGAACGAGCTCATGCAAAACCCCGAGCTAAAACCGCACGGAAAGGAGATATCATCCCTGATGAACCGGATAAGGCCCGATGACATTCCCTCCCTGACCCTCACCCTTGATGAAGAAACCAACTATCTCTCCCATTCGGTGGATTTCCTGGGCAAGGAATTCAACTGCGACATTGAGATTCAGCCCAAGGCAGAACACGATCCTCAAGGAAAAGCAAAGGTCGCACTGCCCATGAAACCGGGAATCTATTTCGAGTAATTCTCATCCTTCAGCCTTATCTGTCCCTCAGACGACTTTATCAGCATTATGAAAAGATAGAGGCCATAGGAAAGGATTATCGCGATTGCAATCCCTGTAAAGTCATACAGATTGTCAAGAATATCCAGGGGGTAGTAATAGGAAAGCAGCCTGATTCCGTCCTTGATGGCCCACAGTATTATGGCGGATATCATTACCTTCAGGCTCTTGATAAACAGGGGCGCCCTGAGAAAAAAGAATGCTCTAACTCCCTCCTTCCTCTTACCGCCCAGTTCCCTGACTATGTCCCTCGCTATGATGAGACATATCAGCAGGACGCATATACTCAAAAAGTCGAGCATGAGGTTCATCGTCTAAAATATCTTATCCCTTCTCCAATTCCTGTTTGATTTAGGACTGTCCCTTACCCTCCTATTGGTCTTTGCGAACACCCATATGGGTGCTCTCTTCCTGACCCTGTTCATCTTGGTCAGGATTCCCTTTATAAGTGGTGTCTTCTTTCTTGCCATCTCTAATTAAAGGATTCGGAGTGTATAAATAAATACGATGCTATGTCCGAAATGCGGGAAGGAAACGAGAAAGGGCCTGTGCGAGGAGTGCTTCCTTGAGAGAAAC
The DNA here is from genome assembly GCA_018897475.1 of Candidatus Altarchaeota archaeon. Taxonomy (GTDB): domain Archaea; phylum Altiarchaeota; class Altiarchaeia; order IMC4; family QMZM01; genus WALD01. The sequence continues at coordinate 1,696 of JAHIKS010000061.1, read as the reverse complement.
CCAATCAGGATGAAGGATGTCGAGCTCATAATCTGCACAACCTGCAACCAGTTCAGGTACAAGGGCAAGTGGAACAGTAACCTGGACCGGTTCATGGAGGGGATTATCAGGGACAACCTCGTCCATCATCACGACATAGAGATAAAGGAAATCGACTTCAAGGCAGAAGAGAACAGAAACCGGCTGGAGCTCGACATCGACATAACGGGAGAATATGCCGGTGAAAGATTCAAGACCAAGCTGAAGTCCTCCATAAAGCCCGACAAGAGCCAGTGCAAGGACTGCAGCCGGCGCTCCAGCGGCTACTATGAGGCCATCCTCCAGTTCAGGATAAAGAAAACCCCCACCGACAAGGACGTCGACCCAAGATACGTAGCAAAGGCCGAGAAGGTCAGGGGAGGATACGACTTCTACATCACATCCCTCAAGCATGCCAAGCAGATAGCAGCCAACTACAGCAAGAATGGCTATAAAACCGGGCAATCCCCGATGCATGCAGGAGTCAGGGACGGAAAGGACTTCTACAGGTTCTCAATCTCGATAAAGGAGCCGCAATGAAAACGTTCACATTTTTGTAAACATCTTTGTAGTGTCTAACTATATCTCCAGAAAATTCTTCAAGACCCTCAGCCCCGGCTCCCCGCTCTTCTCCGGGTGGAACTGAGTCGCGAAGACGCTGTCTCTTTCTATGACTGAGGGGAACTCGACCCCGTAATCCGTCGTTGCTGCAACAACGTTCCCTTCCGGAACCGGGTAGTATGAGTGCACGAAGTAGAAGTAATCTCCTGGTTTAATCCCGCCCAGCAGTTTGCTCTCCCCTGGTTTTATCGAGTTCCACCCCATGTGCGGAATCTTGACTGATGAGGGAAACCTCTTGCACGTCCCCTTTATGATTCCAAGGCCCCTGACTCCTGGGGACTCCTCGCTGCCCTCCAGGATGACCTGTATCCCCAGGCAAAGCCCGAGGAACGGCACGCCTTTTTCAATCTTTTCCAGCAGGACCTCTCTGAAGCCCTCGAGGCTCTTCATCGCCGGCCCAAAGTTACCGACACCCGGGAGGATTATCTTGTCTGCCTTCTCCAGCTGGTCTGCCTTTGTAACAAGCTCCACTTTCTCCCCCAGCTTCCCGCAGGCATTGCTTATGCTCTTCAGGTTTCCCGCTCCGTAGTCAATCAGCGCAATCATTTTATCTCGTATTCTTTACTCCCCATCCCGAGCTCCTCGGCAATTCCGAACTGCAGCTCGCCGTCAACGTTCCATGCCTCCTTCAGGATGTCCTTTCCTGCGGCCTCCTTTATCAGGTCGTAAGACGCCCGGTCCACGCTCAGGATATCTCCAGAGGCAAGGATTCCAATGTCCGGAATCAATGCCTCCTCCTGCACGCCGCAGTCGCACATCGCAGTAACATCGGTAATGAAATTGACAAAGCAGGCATTCTCCCCGAACTTCCTGACGACGGAATTGGCCGCCTCGGCCAGGGCCCTTATGTAGTTATCGAACCATCCATCCGGCTGGTGCATGGCTTGCGTCGGACAGACATCGACACAGCGGCAGCATCCGACACATCTTTTGGCATCTATCTTGGGGAAGTCCTTCATTTCTATGACTGAATATGGGCAGACCTTAACGCACGCCCCGCACTTCTCACACTTCTCCTTATCCACCTGCGGCATTGAGAATCCGTGTACTGTTCTCT
>JAHIKS010000060.1 GCA_018897475.1 Candidatus Altarchaeota archaeon | reverse complement strand
TACCTGCTGATAATATATGTGTAAAAACATATAAAAACCTTTTTTGAGGGTTTATTGGGAGTCCCCCAGATGTAGTGCCTAACTTTTAGTTTTTTATCATCCACTACAAAATATCTGTGATGCAATGATGGAACATCTTTCCGAACCTAAATTGAGGCCCGAATATATTGAGAAGCTAAAGAAGCTCAATGAGGAAGAGGGCATACCATTCAATAGCACGGATGAGTTAAGAAGAATAATTGAGGAATGAAGGCATTTGTATCGCCTAACTCTCACAGAAACCCAATCCCCTCAGGCAGCTTCCCCAATCTTTTCTTAAACTGTTTCGGCCAGTTGTCCGGTTCGATGCCCTTCTGGGCTATGAAGACTGCCAGCCATCTCTCCAAACCGATTCCGGTGCAGCCGCTTCTCAGCTCGCCCTTCTGGCCCTTGACCGAGAAGCCCTTTGGATACTTGTCGCCATTGTTCGAGGCGTTCTGGAACTCCAGCCACTCGGAATCCTTTCTCGAGCCCTTGTACGGGAGATAGGCCTCGAAGTCTATTGTTCCGACTTCCTTCTCCTCGGCAACGCCTACCATCCCCTCCTGTGCCATGAACCACGGCGTGACCCATGCCATCCTCCACTCGAACTCCATGATGTCGTTGAAGATTTTCTTGTATCTCTCGACTATCTCTATGTGAATCTTCTTAACCTCGTCGGGATAGCCAACCCATATCAGCTCGATGCGGTGGAATTCATCGACCCTCTCGATGCCGTGGATTCCCCCTGACTCATACCTCATGGATGTGCCGGAGCGGTCGAATACCTTCACAGGCAGTGAATCGTCGCTGACGGTCTTCCCCTGCAGATAGGGCCAGAACGGCGGGCACTGCGCATAGCACACCCCACCGATGGGCTCTTTGATTTTCTCCTTTATCAGCTTGGTCTGCACCTCCCCTGTAATCTTGTAGAGGTCTATGACGTCCTCCCAGAACTCCGGGTCCCTGGTCTCCGGCGGGCAGATGTAGTAGATTTCAGGATAGAGGCTCTTCGCATGCCCTGACCTTTGCCAGACGTCCCAGGTGACGGCCTTTGGAACTATCATCTCGTCGAATTTCAGCGGCTTCAGCAGCTCGTCGACAACAATCTGCTCCATGGCCCTCATAATGGAAGCAGCCTGGGGGCCAAAAATCCACTGGCCACGGCCCCTGTGCTTTATCCAGTCCCTGTCCTCCATGGCCCTCGAGGGGTCCTCCTTCCATGCGTGCTTCAGCTCCTTGGACTGCCAGATGAGCTCCCAGTGCTCCTGCTTGCCCTCGTAGTGCTGCTGTTCGACCTTCTCCCTGACAAGGTTGACGATGCGGTCGACGTAATTCTTCTGGAGAAACTCCTCGTCAAGATTTTCAAGAATAATGGTACAGTCCTTCCCCTTGATGCCGATGGATTTTGCGAAGGGAACCTTAATCTCCCCCTTCGGCTTGTGCTCCAGCCCGAACTTTATCTCATACCTCTTCCCCTTCACCTCCCTGACGCCGAGCTTATGCTCCCTTCCCAGCTCCCTGGAAAGGTGATTCTTTATCCGGAATACTGCGTCATGGGGCCGGACGTATGTCCCGGAAGTTATAGTCAGCTTTATCCTGTCGCCAGAAACCTTCCAGTCCTTTATCTCTGCCCCCTTGCCGTCGGGGGCGCCCTTCTTCAGAATATCTCCCAGGCTCTTGACGAAATCGTCCAGTTTAATGCCCTTGGGCGCCTTGCTAAGAACCAGCTCGGCCTGAAGTGAGAATTCCATCCTGTTAGATTATTTACAGCGAGGTATTATAAGATTAGCCCTTGAGCAGGCCCTTCTTGTAGGCCAGCTCCGCGTTCAGAATAGATGCCCCTGCGGCCCCTCTAATCGTGTTGTGACTCAGGCAGGTAAACTTCAGCAGATTCTCGCTCTTCTTCCTTATCCTTCCGACGGCTACGGACATCCCTGCCCCCAGATTCCTGTCCTTAAGGGGCTGCGGCCTATCCTCGGCATCCATCACAACAATGGGCTCCTCCGGTGCCGTGGGAAGGCCAAGCCTCTGGGGCTCCCCTCTGAACTTCCTGAATATGTCCTTCACCCCATCTACCTCAAAGTCCTTCGCTGTCTTCACGAACACCGCCTCCGTATGGCCGTCCCTGACCATGACTCTGTTGCACGAGGCGAATATGTCGAAGTCTGCGTCTTTTATCACATTGCCACTGAACTGTCCGAGAATCTTCTGGGACTCGGTCTCCAGCTTCGGCTCCTCGCCGCCTATGAACGGAATAAGATTGTCGAGAATCGCCATTGACGGAACTCCTGCGTAGCCCGCGCCCGAAACGGCCTGCATCGTAGCCACATTGACCCATTCGATTCCAAGGCTGTCGAGAATCGGCTTTAACGGAATTACAAGACCTATCGTTGAGCAGTTAGGATTCGTAACCAGAAAGCCGTTCCATCCCCTCTCCCTCTTCTGAATCTTCAGCAAATCAAGATGCTCCGGGTTTATCTCCGGCACCATCAGCGGAACGTCTGGCTCCATTCTGTATGTTGATGTGTTGGAGAATACAGGCACTTTCGCTGCGAATTCCGCCTCTGCCTTTCTTGCAATGTCCGACGGAAGAGCAGAGAACACCACATCAAGACCTGCTTTCTCTACAATCGCAGCATCAATCTTCTGGACCTCCATCTCTCCCACCTCGGCAGGTATGTCTCCCGCGAGGTACCAGCTTGCAGCATCACTGTACTTCTTACCAGCGCTTCTTTCCGAGGCAAGGAGGGCATCTATGCTGAACCACTTGTGCTTGCCCAGAAGCTGGATGAACCTCTGGCCCACCATGCCGGTGGCCCCTAAAATGCCGACCTTCAGCGCCATCTTCTTAATAATTTAACAGGACAGCTTAAAATAATCCAGTTCGTTTCTTGAAGTAGTTCATCAGGATTCTGCTCGTCTTTATATGCTCCTCGATTTTGACATCCCCGTTCCTGATTGCCTCTATTGGGTCGCCCTTGACCCTGATGACTGCCATACCAATTTCATCAAGACAATGGGCGTCGCTTCCACAAACAGCTGGGATGTTCAGCCCCTTCATTGTGTCCTCCGGGCTTTTTGTCACTGACAGGGTGTGCCCGTTGTAAATCTCCACCGCATCAAAATCCAGCTCGTAGATTAAATCCCCGACCCCCTGCCTTATCCTGTCGTAGGGGTGGACTGCGATTGCAAGCCCCCCGAGCTCGTGGATTCTCTTCACGGTCTCCTCGGCAGACAGTTCGCTGTATACTACCTCCCTCACCCCGAGACCCACGATATGCCCCTCTTTCGAGGAGACCTCGATGCCCGGAATAACCCTGAATTCAGCAGAGTCGAATTCCATGGCCCTGAGAGAGCCCTCAATCTCGTTGTGGTCGGTAATCGCGATACCGTCCAGCCCGATTTTCTTTGCGCGCTTCACAATCTCCCCGACGGAATTCGACCCGTCGGAGTAGTTCGAGTGTATGTGTATGTCAAACGTCTTTCTCATTCTAATCCATACCTCTTTCCTTTTTCTACCATTTCTGCGTTGCTGAACCTCTCCCTGAACATCTCCGGGTGCTCCGTATGAACCGGAAATATCCTCTTCGGACCAATCTCCTTAATCATCTCCACCAGCTCCTCCTTTGAGGCGTGCCCTGACGCATGCGCCTGGTGAAACTCGAACCCAAAGTGGTCCAGCCATCTGTGCATGACCTCGTCCTCAATATCTTCTTCCGAAAACGGCTCGCTCATTGAATGTATGAAATGGCTTCCCCTCGCCGGCCTGATATCTATCAGCTCCCCAAACTGGTAGAAGTTCAGGTACATCAGAATATCCCCCTGGTTCTCATGAACATAATCGGCATCAACCTTCTTCGGCATAAACTCCTTCTCCCATTTGTAGTACACCTTCTTCCTCTTGAAATACACCAACAGATTATCGTCCTTCAGCGGGTCGGGCATCTTCAGATTCTTATCGTTGTGGAGTTCCTTCAGCAGATGGGCGATCTTCGGAAGGATTACAAATTTCTTCCCGGTCTTCTTGCAAAGGTTATAGAACGTCATGAACCGGTCAATATCTCTTCCATAGTGCGTCATAACGACCAGTTTGTCCGTCCCTGAAACGATCTTGTCGCAGATGTCGCAGACCTGCTGCTCGGAATAGTTCCTCCTCTTCTCCTCTGGTGCCATCCTCGTCCCCTCGGTTATCATTGCAACCGGCTTCGATTCCTTCGCCTTCCTGATGAATTCCTGTGTCATCGACGCCATGGGGTCGTGCATCCTCAAATCGCCCGTATAGACAACAGCCCCCTCCGAGGTGTGAATCACATACCCGTAAGCCCCCGGGATTGAGTGGTCAACGTGAATCGGCTCCAGCTCCAGCGAGCCCACCCCTATCTTGTCGCCAGTCTTGAACGTCCTGTAGTCGTGCTCGCCGAACTTGGACAGGCCGCTGGTCTCCTGCGCCTTGATAAACCTCAGCGTCGCCTCCCCACAGTGAACCGGAATCCTCTCATCCACGAAGGATATGTGCGCCATGTGGTCGAAGTGCGCGTGCGACAGGAAAATCGCATCAATCTCCGGCTCGCAGTGGTCCATCTCAGTGCCTTCCAGCTGCTCCTGTGAATACAGTCCCTCTATCTTCGGCAGCAAATCAAACTCAAAGTAGTCCCCCAGCCCGTTCCTGCCCCTCGCAGCCAGCCAGCCGGTGAAGTAATCCTGTCCAAAGTCGAAGGACTGCCCGAAGTCCAGGAAGATTCTTGTGTCTTTGTCCTCCAGCAGTATCTTGCTCCCGCCGATTTCATTGACTCCGCCATGGAACGTAAGGCTGACCATACTCTTAATTTATGGAACGGCAATCTAATAATAGAATATGAAGAAAGTACTCCTGTTTGTGGTCCTGTTCCTGCTGCTGCAAACTGCAATGGCGGTGGAGAAACCAGATGTCCTCTCCCGCACCGGGTGGGGGTGCCCTGACGGAAACGAAAGCCCCTCCTGGACCCAACAGTATGCCAATGTCACTCACGTAATCATCCACCATACCGCAACTCCCAACACGGACACGGACTGGGCAGCCAGAGTCCTGAGCATCTGGAACTACCACACCTACGACAACGGCTGGGGCGACGTTGGCTACAACTACCTGATAGACCCCAATGGGATAATCTATGAGGGCAGAGCGGGCGGTGACGATGTTGTTGGAGGTCACGCGTCCGGTCACAACACCGGGACCATGGGCGTCGCATTCATCGGGACATTCTCCGACACCGAACCCACCGATGCGGCCCTTGACAGCGCGGAATCCCTTTTGGCATGGAAGCTCTCGCAGAACGGAATCAGCCCGCTGGAAAACAGCACCGACTATGCCGGCTCCAACTACGCAAACATTGCGGGGCACCAGGATGTGTCAGCTACTGAATGCCCGGGCGAAGACCTCTACAGCCTCCTGCCGACCATAAGGCAAGACGTCTATGAAATCATCCAGGGCTGTCCCGCGGGAGATGCAGACTGCGACGGCGCGGTCTCTGACTTCGAACTGCTCAGCTACATCGACACCTGGGCCGTTGGAGGGGCATCGGACTTCGAGCTCCTCGCGGCCATCGAAAGCTGGGCGAATCAGTAGGATTTATATGTGAATGAGATAATTCCTAATACAATGAAACGCAGGATACTGTTAATTCTCTTCGGGCTGATTATTTTATCCGTAACCATAAACGCCTGCACGGCACCCACCGGGGAGCTGTACGTGAATTCGGACACCACCTTGTGCCCCGGCACCTACAGCATAGACGATTCTGACTACGACGGGGCGGTAATAATCAACGCCAGCAACGTGGTCCTCGACTGCGACGGGGCAACGTTCGATGCAAACGGTTCTGCCGGATATGCAGTCTTTGCCCAAGACGTGACAGGCATAACGGTCAAAAACTGCAACATTCAGGGATACACCTGGGGTGGCATAGAGTTCGAGGGCGTGAACTACAGCGTCATAGACAGCAACAACATCAGCTCCTGCGGCGCATACGGCCACGGCGCAATCTTCATGCCCTACTCCTCGTACAACAACATAACGAACAACAGGATAACGTCGAATCCGCTCAACGCAATATCAATAGGAAGCTGGTATCCAACTTCATGCCAGGGCAACAGGATAACCGGCAACACGATAACGGACAACACAGCGGGCGGCGTCTCGATACAGGAGCCCTCAAGCAGCACGGTCCTCGAGGACAACTACATCTGCGGGAACGGGGATTCTGACATCGACTCCGGGAACACGTCGCTGGGCACGGGAAGCGGCAATACCTGCGACACGGCCAGCAACTGGAACGACGACGGAGCCACGGGCTGCGCTTATGCCTGCGCGGTAGCAACCACGACCACCTCAACCTCAACCAGCACAACAACAACAACCTCGACAACGACCACCGTATCCGGAGACCTCAAGGGAGACACCGACGGCAACGGAACAGTATCCGACTTTGAGCTGCTCAACTACATCAACCTCTGGGTAAACGGCCAGGTCGGGGACTTCGATGTCCTTGAAGCCATAGACAACTGGGCGAACCCCTGATTTAACGGATTTATAGGGG
>JAHIKS010000059.1 GCA_018897475.1 Candidatus Altarchaeota archaeon | reverse complement strand
GCCGCGGTTCAGCATCTGCATCCCGAAGTGGTTCAGGACTGCGAGTTCCGGCTTTGCCTCTTTCACAATCCTGAGGGCATCGTCCGCATTCAGATGACTTTTTATGTTCATGCCGGACGGGAAGATGGAATTTATAATGAGAATTCTAGATTTCCTGTAGTGCTTTATGAGGTCCTTGGAGTAGTCTGTGTCAGAGGTATAGGTTATTGTGCCATCGTCGGAGAGAAATCTAAAGCCCATGCCATCATGGCTCTTGGCGGGGATTGCCTGCACCTTGAGGTAATTCAGCCTGAAGCTGTCGCCTGGCTTCGGGATTAAAACGTCGACGAAGCTCTGGTGATAGCTCGATATATATTCGAGAGCGTTTTCGTCAATAACCAGGTAACCGCGCCTTCGTTTTACGCCCTTTGTCATTGCCTCGAGCATGAGCTCTGCGTCGTTGTAGTGGTCAAGGTGCTTGTGCGAAACCATAACGGCGTCCAGCTTCTCGGGGTTCTTGCCGAACTGCAGGGCCCTTATCAGGGCTCCGGGCCCGGGATCCAGTGCTATTGTGGATTCCAGGTTCAGCCATATCCCGCCGGTGTATCTCCTCTGGCTCAGAAGGACGAATCTTCCTCCCCCCGTGCCTAGGAAGGTTATGGATGGCATTTTTACTTATTTAATTTTTGAGGTAATATCTTAACTATGAGGAAAATCCTCTGCGTTGCAGACATTCATGGCGACATACAGGGGCTGCTGAGGATGAGGGAATTCGCGGCATCCAGCAATATTGGTGATGCGATAATTCTAGGTGACTTCTCAGGGCATGGGGCATTCAAGGATAGAAAACAGAATGAGAAGGACGTTAAGCACATCCTCTCGATTATGAGCAACTTCAACCTTCTTGCCATTCCCGGTAACTGCGACTGGAAGAGCGTTCTCAAGATATTCGACAAGCACGAGGTGAACCTGCACAGGAAGGCGATTGCTGTGGATGATACCGTTCTGATAGGTCTGGGCGGTTCGAATACCACCCCGTTTGATACGCCCCTTGAGCTTACCGAGGATGAAATCTACAAGGGACTGAAGCCGTTGCTTAAGAAAGCGGGTGATAAAAAGGTTGTGCTTGCACTGCACTGTCCGCCGAAGGACACCGCATGCGACATGACGGGTAGTGGGCTGCATGTCGGAAGCAGCGCAGTAAGGCAAATAGTGGAGGAGTTCCAGCCGAGTCTGGTTCTCTGTTCCCATGTGCATGAATCTGCAGGCAAGGAGGACAGGATAGGTAAGAGCAGAATAGTGAACATAGGTCCAGTGTCGAACGAAAGGGCCGGAATTCTGGGCATTGGAGAGAGAATCCACCTGAAGTTTGAAGAGATATAAATGAATTTATTTAAGCATATAAACGAATATTAGATTACAATGAAGCTGAGTAAAACATTGGTCCTAATTTCAATCCCAATTCTGTTAATTTCAATTGCCGGCTTGGCATCGGCAGGAAACAGGGTGTTCTTCTACGAGAACAAAGTCAGCCATAAGATAGACTCTGATTATTCCCTCTTCAAGGAGGAACTGGAGAAGGAGGGATACAACATATTGAGGGCTGAGGTTCCTCTGTCAAAGACCGTTATTGAGGACTATAATCCAGACCTCATCATAATCCCGGGGCTGACTAGCCAGCTTGATGCGAATGAGCTGAGCGCCATTGCGAATTTTGTCATGAAGGACGGCAGGGGTCTTTTTATCATTGGGGGAGGGCAGTATGTCAACCAGCTGCTTCCCTTCGGCGTTGTAGTTGACGATGTGGAGCTGGAGGATTCCACAGACCCGATAGTGGACGCAGGCACAAGGCAGCCTGGAACGAATAAGAATGAGTTCGTTGTGAAGGCGCCATTCTCAAGGGATGATTCGACCGTCAAGACGTTGCTGTACAAGGTTTATGAGGTTGGTTTCTTTGGAGGGAACGGTATATATGTTTCCGGAGATTATGTAAAGCCCATACTTACCGGGGACTGGGACACCTCCACGAGTACCGGCTCTTTTCCGCCGGGCAGTAAACCCAACGTCGCTATATCAAGCAGGGTGGGTAAGGGCCTCGTGTTCTTCATATCAGACGATGAGGTTCTGGATGATGCACATCTGGACACAGCGAAGTATAAGTACGACAACCTACAGCTTGGCATGAACGTCGTGGAGTGGTTATCGATACCAAGCGACCTCCCGGACGAGATAGGTATGGAAGACCTCAGGATTATGATGGGTGAATTAAAGCTGGATAGAGACAAGCTCAATGAAACCCTTGCTGAGACTGAATCGGAGAGGGAGCAATTGAGTTCCCAGAACAGGGGCCTGGTTGTGCAGCTGGATGAGACCGAGGAGGAGATTGAGAGGATTAAGGGTGCATATTTCCTGGAGCAGTGGTCAGTAACCTATTCAACCATCGTTATTCTCGTGATTATGTTAATTTTGGTTTCTGCTCAGAGAGCCCTTGCCAGAAAAGGTAAAAAGGTGGCTGAGGGGGAGGTTGGAGAGCTTGGCTACGAATTTGAAGAGGAAGGGGGAGAGGAAGAGCTAGAGTTCGATGAGGAGATTAGCCCCCCGGGAGCCGAGGAAGAACTTGAACTGGACGAGGAAGCGCCATTGCCGGAAGAATTAAGTGAGCCGGTGCCAAATGAAACGGGTAAAAAGAAATAGCGTTATTCCCTCGTTATACTGAACTCTCTCTTCCCCTGTTTCAGCTTCTCGAGAATCTGCTTGAGCTGCTCGTCGGTAAGTTTCTGCGGCAGTTTCCCAGCCTGATGAAGCTGAATCAGAAATATTTCAATCTGCCTGGCGAACTGCGACCTGGCAAGCCTTATGTTGCCAAGCCTCTCTCTTGCTTCTGGGGTGAGAATCTGGGTAATAATCAGCTTTATCTGGGCCTCTATCTCCTGCTCCTTCATCTGCTGCTGCAGCTGCTGACCTTGGCCCTGTCTTTGCTGTTCCACCAGCTGCTTGATTCTTCTCTGTCTAAGCTCCTCAAGTTCAGACATTTTATTGTTTTAGAATTCCAGTGGCTATCTTATCCAGATAGGCCTGCCCCTTGGGAGTTATCTTTCTGCCTTCCTTATCTATCTTCTGCGTGAATCCGAGCTCGTCGAATTCCTTGAGGATTACTCTGATTATTTTGCCCCCTGCAGGGTAGAATTTCTCGGGCTTTACGCCCTTGTTTTTTCTTCCTCCGTAGAGGACTCTCAGTTTATGAACGCCTGTGGGCCCCCTGACATATAACTTCCTTAGAAGTGAGGCAGCCCTGAACCACCACCAGTCCTCGCTTTCGGGAATTCTCTCTCTGTGAGCTCCGGTCTTGACCATATGAGCCCACTCAGGCATCTCAAGCTTTACCTTATTTTTGAGGTCTTGTGCAGCCTGTGGTATGAGATCTTCTGCTGAGACGTCGTATGCTGTTGCCATTCTAGTAGGTTACCATTTCCTCCTTCTTGAAAAAGATGGGTATCTCCCTCTTTGCCGAATCCGTTGAGTCGGATGCGTGGACTACGTTCCTATCAATCCTCAGACCGAAGTCACCTCTTATGGTGCCCATCTCGGCCTTGGCCGGGTCGGTTGCTCCAATAATCTTCCTTACAAGTGCTACTGCAGCATCAGGCTCCAGAACGTCGGTGTCAAGGACTACTGCCACTATGGGTGAAGAGGTTATATGCTCTATCAAATCATCATAGAAGTCCTTGTCCCGGTGTATTAAATAGAGGTCTTCCGCCATCTCCTTGCTTACGTCCAAAATCTTAAGGCCCGCTATCTTCAGGCCTCTTCTCTCGAATCTGCTTAGTATTTCACCTATCAGGCCCTTCTGAACTGCCCATGGTTTCATCAGGAGTAGGGTTTTCATTTTTTATCCTTTTTTGGTTTTTTGGATTTTTCAGCCTTTGGCTTGGATTTTTTGGTGTGCTTCTCCTCGGGCTTTGAGTGTTTCTCTTTGTACTTCTCCTCAGCATGCTTCTCTTTGTGCTTTGGATGTTCCTTCTCTGCATGCTTTTCTTTATGCTCTGGGTGTTTTTCTTCAGCATGCTTCTCCTTGTGCTTTTCTTCAGGCTTTGGATGCTTCTTTTCATCAGCCGTTTTCTCTTTTGGCTTTTCCTCGGCTGGCTTCTCTTTGGGCTCTGTCGGCTTCTCTTTCTTCTCTGCAGGCTTTTCCATGCTCTTGAGCCTTATGACCTTCTCCTTTCTGTACTCAGTGGTCCATCTGACCCTCCGGGGCTTTCTCTTAAGCTTCAGGAGGTTCTTTTCACACTTACTTGAGCAGAAATAGAATGCTTTCCCCTTTTTACTGACGAATATCTTTTCCGTTCCAAGTTCGATTTCATTGCCACAGAAGGAACAGTTCATTTTATCTCAACGGCTTTGCCTCTCTGGATGGGTCCCTGAGGTCAAGGATGTCCCCCTCTCTTACCGGGGAGCGGACGTTCCTCCTTATTACTCTTCCCTTGCTTTCGCCATCCGTTATCTTGCACATTACCTGTATTACTTCCCCGTATATGCCGGTCCTTCCGATTATTTTGACAACTTGAGCCGAAACCATTTTGAATTACAGAATCACTTCTTGAGTCCCTTCAGCTTCTCCGCAACATCGGCAACCAAATCCTTCGCCTTTCCCTCCTCGACTATGCACCCTGCAGCAGTAGATACGTGAATCCCGACTGCCTCACCTATGTCCTCCTTAGGGGCATAGAGATAGGGTATGTTCTTTTCATCGCATATCATAGGAAGATGCATTACTATCTCAGGGGGGGTTATGTCACTGCCGATAAGAACAAGGACTGCCTTTCCCCGCTCCACTGCTTTAGTTACCTCGTTTGTGCCCTTCTTTACCTTCCCTGTGTCTCTTGCGGTTTCCAAGGCTTCCAGAGCCTTATCAATAACCTCCTTGGGTGCCTCAAATTTTACATAACTCATTTTCATCCCTCCGGATTCCAGCGAATCCTCATTGGTCTAACGTTTAGAATTTAAAATATAGTATCTAGGATTAATAAATAGCTATCTGTGCCCGAAACAGAAAACCAGCCTATCGTTTTTATTCTCGAGACGACAGAACCCTATACGTTCAAACTGAACCACTTTATTAACCTGAATATCCTTACAGGAGGTCTCACAGATTCCCTTGAGGCTTCCTCCCGGGAGGAGAATCTCCGCAGGGATTGAGTTCTTGAGCCACTGGATTTTGGGGACGTTGAGGTTTTTCTGGGGGAGGTAGTCTGCGATAATTCCCTTCCCTTTCTTCTGGATTCTCACGTTGAATAGGTTCATGAGCCTTATTTCATCTTCCTGTTCGAGGTTCTTGGCGTCCTCCTCCGGAATGGAAAGGCTTATGAGTCCCTTATCAGGCTTCAGCACGTATTCCCTGTAGCCCCTCTCCTTGAAGCTCGGGTGCAACGGCATCTTTACCTTTGCCTCTGGTGCGCCTCTGACTATCATCTTTACCGGCTCCGGAATGAAGAAGTATCTGTTTGCTTTGGGGTCTATAATCTTCCTGTTCTCTGCAAAAAGGTTCTCCATGCTTATGGAGATGTCGTTCTCGTTTATTCCCAATGCCAGGATAAACTTCCTTATGGCTTCCGGGGATATCCCTCTCCTCCTCAGTGCCCTTAGTGTCGGTAAGGCAGGGTCGTCCCAACCGGTGTATTTTCCGTCCTCTATACCCTTCCTTATCTCGGAGGTGCTCAGCCTTCCGAATTCCTCCACCTTTACCCTGCCCCAGTGCAGCGTTACCGGGTAGTCCCAGCCCAGGTATTCATAGATGAATCTCTGCCTCCTTTCGGAATCCATGAGGTCCTTGCCCCTGACGATATGGGTTACTGAGAGTATATGGTCTTCTACTGCTGATTCGAAGTCGAGCATTGGCCATACAATATGCTTTTTGCCAACGCGGGGGTGTTCCTCTCTGATGATTCTGAACGCAACCCAGTCCCTCAGTGCAGGGTCCTTGTGCTTGATGTCTGTCTTTATCCTCAGTACGGATTCCCCGTCCTTGTATTTTCCATCAAGCATCTCCTTCCAGAGCTTCAGGTTCTCTTTGGCAGGAGTTCCCCGGTGGGGGCACTCATTCTTCATGTCCTTCAGTTTCTTGAATTCCTCCCGGGAGCAGAAGCATACGTAGGCCTTTCCCATCCCTATGAGCTTTTCGGCGAATTCGTAGTATTTTTCAATTCTCTCAGATGCATAATAGACCTCGTCCGGTTTGGAATCCAGCCACTCACAGTCCTCAAGATACCAGTCATAGGCCTTGGGCAAAGGCTTCTTTGTCTTTGGGTCCGTGTCATCGAACCTGATGATGAACTTTCCCTTGTGCTTCCTTGCCAGCTCGGCGTTCACAACAATGCCCCTCCCACTACCTATCGTCGCAGGGCCGTTGGGATTTGGGGCAAACCTCGTCCTTACCCCGGAGGGATTCCCGGACAGGGCCATTTCAGATTTCTTGTGAGGTTTGGTCTTCACGATTTCAAGACCCCTCAGCTCCTCGAAGGGTATCGAATTCACCTCCTTTATTATGGACTTCACCTCAGCTATCAGGTCCTTCATGTCATTCTTAGCATCAGGGAATTCCGCCAGCACCTTGCCAAGAACCGCCTTGCCGTTTGCCTTGCCGTACTGAACCCTGTTACTTAGTGCATGCTTCCTTATTATCTCCTGAAGATTCATCCTTGGTTATTTTTATTGATGATTATATATTAACCTAACTGGGAAAAATGACAAAACAAAAGAGTCACGTTATATTCAACACTGCGGCAAGCCTTGATGGTAGGATAGAGGGCAAGGAGGAGTTCTTTGCAAACAGGCAGGAGAAGTACAGGATAAGCAGGTTGAGGGGGTCTGTGGATGCGATAATGGTTGATGTCGAGACTGTGAGGAAATTCGACCCGCTTCTTGAGGCACATGAGCTTAGCGAAGAGGAGCCCTGGAGGATTGTCATAGACAACAAATGCGATATAAAACATGATGCTAAGATTCTTGGTTATGAGAAGGTCATAGTCGTCGCCTCGGGGGATGCCTCAGAGGCGAAGGTCAAGGGCCTCGGGAGAAAGCAGAACGTCAATATAATGAGGTGCGGCAAGTACGTCGTGAACCTGAAGGAGCTGCTGCGCGAGTTAAACGACAAGGGAATTGAGAGGATACTGGTCGAGGGCAGCGGCGACCTGCCGAGAAGGATGTTCAATGAGGGCTTTGTCAATGAGATGTACGTCAACCTCTGCCCCGCAATCCTGGGCGGTGGCGAGTCCTTCTTTAACAAGAAACTGGAGGAAGAGATTGGCCTGAAGGTTGAGGGAATAATCCAGTACGGCGACCATATAATTCTTCACTATAATATTAAATAGGTTATGCGAGAATATCCTTGAGGTCACTGACCAGATTCTTTATTACTGTTTCTGTTACATGAGGCATGACAACGACCCGGGCGCTTCCTGATTCCAAGTCAGGCATGATGTCCCAGCCCCTCTTTATTAGTTCTGCTGAGACTGGCCCCATGTCCTTTATCCTTATTCCAACGACGTTTATGTCCGGCTTTCTGACAAGCTCCACGCCATCGAGTTTCTCTATCTCGTTGCAGAGGAATTCTGTGTTCTTCAGGCAATCCTGGACTATCTTCTGGTAGCCGTCAAAGCCAAGATAGTTTATTGTGGCCCATACTGAGGCTATTGCACCCCCCGACCTGGAGCCGGATATGGTGCTGGTGCTGAACGAAAGATATGGGGGGGATACCTTAATCCTCTCGAGATATGATTTATCCCTGAAGAGTATCGCGCCCGCCGGAATAAGATTCATGCCCATCTTATGAGGGTCTATTGTTATGGAATCGATATTCTCAAGGGAGAAATCGATGCATGGGGCGTTTTCCATGAAGGGTAGAACGAAGCCACCAAACGCGGCATCCACGTGGAAGAAGATGTCTTTGCAAAGAGAGTTTATCTCCTCTATGGGGTCGACGACGCCTAGGGAGGAGGTGCCAGCTGTTGCAACGACTGCGAGAGTATCTTTGCTAATCTTTGATTCGAGGTCTGTTATATCGGCCCTGAAATTCTCATCGAGCTTTATCCATTTGATTTCCAGGTCCATGAGCTCGGCGGCCCTCTTTATGGAGTAGTGGGCAGACTCGGGAACGAGAATCTCCCTCCTGCCCGGGTTGAGTTTCTTTGCAACGAAGAGTGCGGCAATATTAGCTTCAGTCCCGCCAGTGGTTACATAACCATCTATCTCTGGGTTCTTCAGGGCGGTTCCAAACCAGTCTATTATTTCCCTTTCGAGTTTCTGTACCTCTGGAAAGATGTTCACGTCAAGGGCATTGGTGTCCGAGAATATGTTAAATGCCTCAACAGCGAAATCCAGCGGCTCTGTCGATACTGAGGATATAATCCTGCCGTCGGAGAATTTCGGGTCTTTCTCTCTTAGGTCTCTGAGCTTTTTGAGTATCTGGTCTTTTTCCATTGGAAAGGATAATTAGCATGAAGGCGTGAACCTCCCACCCCTAAAGGATGTGGGCTTCATATTGCCCCTCCTTTGGATAGGATTCCTGCTTCCTTGACGAGACATGCCCCACCAATGGGGTGAAGTAGAGGTCTCATCTCCACAGGCGTTAGTTCGGGTCGCACCGACCCTACCTCTAAGAGAGCCTTATTCAATATGTTTATCGCAGCGTTGTGGTCTCTGTCCATCAGCAAGCCACAGGTGGGACAGTTATGGGTTCTAATCCAAATCTGTTTGTAGACGCGGTTACCACACCTGCTGCAATTTTGTGTTGTGTTTTTTGGGTCTACCTCCATGAATGTCCTACCAGCTCCCTCCGCCTTGTAGGACAGTATTTGAGTGAAGGTTGACCATGAAGAGTCTGCTGTGTTCTTGGCGTTGTAGGACGATTGCATCATCTCTCTTACTGCTAAGTCTTCTACACATATGATGTCGTAGTTGTCTACATAATAACGTGACAACTTATGCAAAAAGTCTCTTCTTCTATCAGTTACTCTTTCATGAACTCTTGCAACTTTGAGGATTTGTTTAAGCCGGTTTTTAGAACACTTCTTTTTCTTTGCCAGCTTTCTCTGCTCTCTCTTGAGTTTGTCCTCTAGTTTCAGGAGGGTATGGGGATGCTCTATCTTCTTCCCATTACTGTCGGTTAGGTAGTTTTCTATATTTAGGTCAAGACCGATTGCTCTGCCTGTAGTGCCTAACTTTTCTGGCTCGACTTCTACTGAAAAAATTGCAAACCACCTTCCGCTCTGCTCTCTCTTGATATAGACCTGCTTTATGTTTCCTTCTATCTTTCTGTGCAGTTTGATTGGGATGCTGCCAATCTTGCTCAGATGAAGTTTGTTATCAACGAGTTTGAAGCCACTCTGGTTATAGACGAAGGACTTCATCCTGCCGTATTTCTTGAATCTGAGTCTGCCGACTTTCCTTCCTTTTGCTTTCAGTCCCTTGAGACCCTTCAGGTTGGAGTAGAGCTGCCATAAAACATACTGCCTTGTTTTAGAGTGGACGTTTTCCAACTCAGGCCACTGCCTGACAAGATAGGGTATCCGGGCCTGTAGGTCATACTTCGGAGGAACTTTACCTGATTCCTTCCACTTTCCGAGGAAGTGGTTGTAGAGTTTCCTGCAACTATCAAGGACTTCCAGCATCTCCATCTCCTGGGCCTTGCTCGGGTAGAGCCTAAAGCAATAGTTTCTATTCATTTCTAATACACTCTCTTTATACTTTATCGTAAGATACTAAAAATGTTGCGCGAGAGCACAGGAAAAGTGATTATATTCCGGTAGTGCCTAACCCGCATGCTACCTGTTTTGAAGCGTAGTACCTAACCCTCCACCCCCCAATTTGTTAAACGGATCAGAGATTTCCACATACATTTTGCTAAACCTCCAATAGTTTATTCGGAAGTTTCAGCAAAATTATTTACGCTACCTAAATATTGTGTCTAACTAGTCGATTACATTAATCTCTCTTTTGCATTATTTGCCTTAGTGCATATCTTGCAGCTTCTCTGTTATATTCTTTTTCATCCGATAGTAATTTTTCTATGTCTTTAACTGTAATTGGATGACCAATTTTACCAAGTGCTTTTACAGCGTACTGTCTAACTTGTGGTTTTTCATCATTTAGTAGCTCTGTAAGCGCGTGGATTGCACCATATATTTCCGGTTTAAATCTTGCTAATTTTCCAAGAGCAGATGCAGATAATCTTCTTTCATTGGCATTCTTGCTATCTATGTAATGGATTAATTCAGGGATAACAACGGGGTTATCTGATTTCCCCAGATCATACGCACGAAATGATTTTGATGTTGATTTGTTACCTCCTTCTTCAAAAACAACTTCATTATGGTTTCTTATGCTCTGCTTGTCTGGTTTATACTCCCTTACAATTTCCAGTACTTCATCACCATAATCTTTAAGTCTACTTCTGCCAAATCCGTAGGTATTCATTAAATCCTGTTTTGTAATAGGTAAACTATTTGAAATTTCAATCAAGGTTTTATCATGAAAAATACAAAATGCAGGGATACTTTTTTCATTTGCAACTTTTTTACGCCAACGCTTCAACTTATTCAACATCTCCGGATTTTTAGAAATTGGAGTTCGATATTTAATCATTATTGGTACTTCTAGTTCAATTTTCTCTTTATTAATCAATGCACTTTTAGACAGATCCGTTAGGTATAAAAGTGGTCTTGGAAAATTTGTTAGTTCACTTTGTCTAATTGCCAAATAGCCCTTATCTATAAGTTGATCTATAATCTCAAGTATCTCCTTATGACGATATTCTCTAAACATTCCATAATGCTTCAACTTGTTTATTTTTTGATCAATCGCCTTCTTTGACTTGGAGCCTATCAATATGTTTGCCAATAGAGTTCTACCTACATGAAAATCCAAACTTTCTATTAAACCGAATATTGTCAATGCAATATCATCTTTGTCATCCTCCTTTTCTTCTGATGTTCTTTGCATTATGTCTTGTAGTTGCAATCCTTCCGGTTTTAATTCTGAGTCTGGAGGATTGTGATTCCTCCCCCCCCATAACCTGGAAACGCATAAACCCCAGATACTTGGAGATAACACCGATTGTACATTTTCTTAAATGGTCTGGTTAGTCCGATTCTGTAGATGGTCGTTTATTTTTCCCCGGTTTTGGTCGTTATTTTTCCCCACCTCGTGATAGGTATATTGGGGAGGGTAGGTTATAAATCTTGTTATTGCTCACCTCTTTTTTGTGGGTTTAATCCGATTTTTTGTCGTTCTT
>JAHIKS010000058.1 GCA_018897475.1 Candidatus Altarchaeota archaeon | reverse complement strand
TCAGCTGGGCCGAGCTGCCTATAATATTCAGCACCTGGGCGGTCTTCTTGTCAATGATTGGAATCTCAATCTTCTGGCTGATCGGGCCCATAAGGCTTCTCTTTTGCCCGTCGAAAATTCCAACGGCATCAACCCTTGCCTTCGCCCCGCCGTGCTTGCCGGGCTTTGATTTTGTAATCTTCGTAACCCTGCATGGCTCATCATCAACCATGACGTACTTACCTTCCTTCAATTCCTTCATGTCGCCTATCTTCTTACCCATCTTATCACCTTGATATTTAATTATTTGATTTCGCGGTAAAAAGCCCCCCGGTCGAATTTTTAGCTTCAATCCAAATACTTACTGTTAAAATGACCAGACCATCATGGGATAGGTACTTTGCAAGGATTACGGAGGACGTCGCAGCCAGGTCCACGTGCACAAGACACAAGTTTGGGGCCATAATAGTTAATGGGAATCATGAGATAGTCGCTACCGGTTATAATGGGGTAGTGAGGGGGTATCCCCATTGCGAGGACATCGGCTGCATCAAGGACGAGCAGAACATTGATTCAGGCATGGGCCATGGAATCTGCCCCGCAGTGCATGCGGAACAGAACGCATTAATCCAGGCCGGGCGGAATTCCCTCGGTTGCACGCTCTACATAAACGCATACCCCTGCAAAATTTGTGCAAGATTGATAGTGAATGCGGGAATCAGCAAGGTCGTGGTCTCTGGAGACTACGCCGACAAGGATGGACTGAAGATTCTCGAAGATGCGGGAGTTGAGGTCATTAATTTGAATGGTGATAAAGATGAAGATTGACATGCAGCTTGCCTTGAAGGACGTTCCCGGGAGCCTGCTGAGGGCACTGGAGCCCATATCATCCCACGGCGGCAACATAGTGAGCGTCCTTCACTCAAGGGGCGAGAAGGAGCGGGTGGAGGTAAAGGTAACATTCAAGATAGCGGACCAGGAGTCCCTGGACCTCATCAGGAAGGAGATGGAGAAGAGGAGGATTCAGGTATCCAACATAAGTGTGGAGGGCAAGCGCTACTATTCGAAGAAAATCCTGTCCTTCATCCTGGTTGGCCATGTCATAGACACCGATGTCAGGGACACCATTGACAGAATCAATGAGGTTGGCCTCGTGTCAGACATAGACGTCGTCATGCCATCTCCGGAGCAAAAATCCTCGGTGATGATGAGCGTTGAAGTAGATAATGGAAAGCTGGAGAGGCTGAATTCCACGGTCGAGAAGGTATGTAAAGAGAAGGACCTGCTCCTGATATCGTCAATAGAATGAAATCCGCAAGAATTGCAATCATCGGGTTCGGGGTGATTGGAAGGGGATTTGCACAGGCACTGCAGCAGAAGAAAAAATACCTCAAGGAGCTTGGCGTTGAACTCAACATCATTGCAGTCTGCGAGGTCGACGGCTCCCTGGTCAATGAGAAGGGCATCGACCTCGAGAAGGCCCTGAAAGGGGAGCTTAAGAAGCAAAGCGACTGGGATTCTATCAAAGCCCCTGTAGTAATCGAAAAACACAAACCGGACATAGTCCTCGAGCTCACGCCAGGAAATGTAAAGGACGGCGAACCGGGCCTCGGGCACATAAAGAAGGCTCTGAGCAACGGAATCAGTGTTGTGACATCCAACAAGGCACCCCTCGCACTTAACTACTCCGAACTTATGAGTCTCGCTGAGGACAATAATGTCAAGCTGAAGTTCGAGGCAACGGTCGGCGGTGCCATACCCATAATCAACCTGTACCAAAATACCCTGAAGATTAACGAGATTCGCTCCATCTACGGAATCCTCAACGGAACGAGCAACTTTGTCCTCTCAAAGATGGACGAGGAGGCGATAGGCCTCGATGACGCCGTAAAGGAGGCGCAGGAACTGGGTCTTGCAGAGTCCGACCCCGGCTACGACATAGACGGAATCGACACGGCCGTGAAGGTTGCAATCCTCGCCAATTCTCTAATGAACCGGAAGGTTTCGTTCAGGGACATAAAGGTCAAGGGCATAAGGGACGTAACCCCCGAAGCCATAGAGCTGGCAAGGAAGCACGGCTATTCCATAAAACTAATAGGGGACGTAGGAAACCTCGAGGTCTCGCCGAGGCTCGTGCCCAAGGGCGACCCCCTCGACGTATCAGGCAGCCTGAACGCCGTCATGCTCGATACAGACATAGCCAAGGATATAACAATAGTCGGCAGGGGTGCAGGAGCCATAGAAACAGCGAGCTCTCTGCTATCGGACGTTCTGGAGATTGTTGGATAGAAACCTGAATTTTATGCATTATCATCCTTTTTAAGCAAATAGGTTGAAATATATAATAAACCCAAAAATAAAAAATGGATATTTTTGTAAATATGGATGAAAACGGCAGGATGACCTTACCTAGCAAGGTAAGGAAGAAATACGGGACAAGACGGTTTATTCTCAGGACTAAGGAGAAGGAAGTTATACTAAAACCAGTTATGAGTGTGGAGGATCTATTTGGTTCTCTTCCTGATTTGGACATAGATAGGATGAAGAAGGAGCATATACGGGAAGTAAAGGATGAAGCTAATGATTGATACCTGGGCATGGATAGAGATATTAACGGGCACCGAGAAGGGCAAGAAGGCAAAGGAACTCATGAAAGGTAAAACAATCTATACAACATCTGGCAACACATACGAGCTAAGGTATAAGCTCCGAGAACGTTATGGTAAAAAAGCAGATGAGATAATAAGGTCCATAATTGGGAACTCGGTAATAGTAAGCATAAATGACAAGATAAGTGAACGGGCAAGTGAAATAAAGTTTTCAAAGAAAGGAGACATCGGAGCAGTTGATTGTTTTACCCTGGCCGCGGGGGAACTAATCGGAGCCAAGGTCGTTACAGGCGATCCTCACATGAAGGGCATGTCAAACGTAATCTACATTTGATTATCTCAATACCACCCATACATCTTCTTTTTATCTTTTGACTTTGATTTGCCCCACTCCAGCACCTCAAGCCCCTTCAGGATAACATCTGGATTCTTCCTGTCGCTAACCTTCTTCAGCAGCGCTGCCGGACATACGGCGTTCCTTGCCTCCAGCTCGGTCATTCCCAGGCATCTGCCGAAGGCCATCAGCTCCCCAGGAGCTCTCAGCCCCCACTTATCATGGGCTCCGGAAGTCAGAACCACCGGCGTTTTATACTTCCTCGCAAGCATGACATTCTGCCTCATCCTCCCGAGAATTCTCGCTCTTGAATTTCCAGATGAATTCAGAACCTCCGCGAAGTTAATCTCAATCGCGATTCCCCTCTCCTTCATGAACCTGGCCATTATATGGTCTATTCCTGAGTTCCTTTGATGCATGAAGTCCTTGTTAGTGTTCCTTTCGGAGTGCGCCAATACATCCACTTCCCAGCACTCCGAGGCCATTCTATTAACTGACTCGTCTCCGCCCTCAACCAGGGCCATGTCCACAAGCTCAAGCGCCTTCCTCGCGTTCTTCCTGACAGGAGCGGCTATCATTGCACCTGTCAGGACATCAAGGCCAGAAACCTCCTTACGGGCCTTTCCCGTCAAACAGACGCCGTCCCAGCCCAGAATCTTCGCTGTCTCCAGAATCTCTTCAGCCCTTCCGCCAACGTTCAG
Source organism: Candidatus Altarchaeota archaeon (assembly GCA_018897475.1). GTDB lineage: Archaea > Altiarchaeota > Altiarchaeia > IMC4 > QMZM01 > WALD01. Next base: position 4,624 of record JAHIKS010000058.1, on the reverse strand, counting down.
GTCATAGAATCTGCGGTTCATCTTGAAATGTAATTCTTTAGTAGATAATGAGGGGTTCTAACTAAAAGCCATCTCCGGAACTCTTTGTAGTTCATTCTACCCGCTGGGACGTCAAGCCACTTATCGATAATCGACTTATTGGTTGCAAACAATTTGATGAATACATCCGGATATTTATATACCTGTCCTGAAAACTTTAATGCACAGTCTAGATTCTCACCAAATGCACCATAACAAAGTTCTTTGTATCTTGTTAATTCCTCTTTTGAGAAGTCACCTTTTTCGTATGATTCCAAAATAACGCCTGCAGCGAGTTTACCGGAATGAATTGCATACTGGATGCCTTCCCCATAGAATGCATCTACGTATCCTGCTGCATCACCTACCAGGATAATCCTATCCGAACAGAACTCTCTCTCATAACCACCCGCTGGGATTAGATGTGCATGAAATTGTACGTCTGTATTAAAATTTAGTTTCTTTAGGAAATTAACAAAGACACTTTTCGGTTCTTTAAATTGAGATAAAAGCCCGGCAACCCCTACTGAAAAATGCTCTCTTTTTGGGAATACCCACCCATAGCCCATATTGGTAATTCCAAAATAAACTTCTGCAATGTCCTTTATCCGCTCAGTTATCTCCTCGTCTCTAGCCGGTATTTCTGTTTCCATAGCTAACGCAACTTCATTGGTATTGTATCTGGGTCTTACATAATTAGCTACTCCGCTGTTCACACCATCTGCACCAATAACTGCGGAGGCCTTGTATGTACCTTTATCCGTCCTTACAACCACGGAGGAATCTCCTATAGTCAGGGATTTTACACTTTCAGCATCTTTTAATTCGGCATTAGCATCGATAGCCTTTTCTACCAGATACATATCAAATTCATCTCGTGATGTGAAGATGCCTATCCTATACGGTTTTCTGGCTTCAATTTCATATCCTCCATAATGAAGCCTGCTACCATAACACTCCCTCTCTACCAGATCGTTCCTAATCTTAAAGTCCAAGAGAGACAATGCTTTGGATGAGACTGCACCTCCACAGGGCTTATGTCGGGGAAGTTTTTCCTTTTCAATAACGAGTGTGTTGAGTCCCCGAAGCGCGCACTCCCTAGCAGCCGTTGAGCCTGCAGGTCCTGAACCGACAACAATTACATCATACTTCATTTGACCTTTGCCCCTGCAGCCACTCCCTTTTCAGGTACCAGAAGCACGGCCTTTCCGTCCAGGTCAGCAGCAAGCACCATCCCCTCTGACTTATGCCCCCGAATCTCGGCGGGCTCAAGGTTTACTATGACCACGACGTCCTTGCCAATCAGGTCCTTCTCCTTATACTCCTCCTTAATACCTGCAACAAGCTGCCTTTCCCCGAGACTCCCGAGGTCCACCTTCAGCAGGCAGAGCTTGTCTGCTCCCTTAATGTCTTCAACCCTCTTGATTTTCCCCACCCGAATGTCCATCCTCGCAAAATCTTCAAGCTTTACCATTTTTGGTTCCTCCTCAGTCCTTAGGAATTTCCTCCCGAATTCATCGATTCTTTCATCCTCAATCTTTCCATACAACGGCTTCACCTTGCCTATTTTATGGCCCCCCTCTATCGGGGATTCTCCTGCAGAAGCCCACTCACGCTTCTCGACCTTGCCCTTGAGCCCGAGCATCTTCCATATCTCCTGCGCTGAAAAGGGCAGCATGGGGTGCATGATTATCGCAAGGGTCCTCGCAAGGTTCGCACAGAGATAGAGCGTCGTTTCCTTGTCATTCTTCCAGGGCTCCTTGTGCTGGAAATATTCATTACCCTCTCCGGCAACTGCAAGCAATGCATTGAGTGCCTCCTTGAACCTGAAGTTCTCAATCTCTCTCCCTACCTTCCCTGGAGCTCCCCTGATTGTTTCGAGCATCCTGGCGTCCAGCTCATCAAACTCCGTGGGTTCGGGGACAATCCCCCCGTTCTTCTTCTCGATGAAGACCAGGACCCTGTTGATGAAATTCCCCAGCGTTCCAATCAGCTCCGAATTTACCTTCTGCTGGAATTCCTTGAGGGAAAAGTCACAATCGTGCTTTGCCGGGTTTATCGAGAGGAGATAGTATCGAACCAGGTCCGGCTCGAATTCCCCGAGGATGTCATGCAGCCAGATGACCCACCCTCTCGAGGTGGACATCTTCTGCCCCTCCAGGTTTAGGTATTCATTGCTTGATATCTGCCACGGTAAATTATAATCGCCGTGGGCCATCAGCATCCCCGGCCAGATTATGGCGTGGAAAGGAATGTTGTCCTTCCCGATGAAATGGACTATCTTGCAGTCGGGGCTCTGCCAGTAGTCCTTCCACTTCTTCGAATTCCACTCCATGGTCGAGGATATATAGCCTATGGGGGCATCGAACCATACATAGAGAACCTTGCCCTTGGCGTCCTTCAATGGCACGGGGACGCCCCAGTCCAAATCTCTTGTAATCGCCCTGTCCTTGAGCCCCTCCGAAATCCATCCCAGGGAGAAATTCCTGGCATTGTCGGGCCAGTGCTCCTGCTTTGAAATCCACTCCTTCAGTTTCGGGGAGAATTCGCTCAGTTTGAAGAACCAGTGTTCGGTCTTCTTCTGCTTGGGAGAGCCCTCGCATATCGCACAATAGCTGTCCAGAAGCTCATGGGGTTCAAGCTGCTTGCCGCACTTTTCGCACTGGTCGCCCCTCTCATCCTTGCTCTTGCAATGGGGACACGTGCCCTTGACATACCTGTCCGGGAGAAATTTCTTGCATGAGGAACAGTACGGCCTCTCTGCAGTCTTATTGTAGATAAGCCCCTTCTCCATAACCCTGAGAAAGAATTCCTGGGAATTCTTGTAATGCAATTCCTTTGTGGTCCTTGAGAAATTGTCAAAGGAGATGCCAAGGTCGGAAAAGGCCTTCTTTATAATCTTGTAGTATTTGTCAACTACCTTCTTCGGCGTCGTCCCGTCCTGCTCTGCAGTGACTGCAATCGGAGTTCCATGCTCGTCAGTGCCGCAGATGAATACAACGTCACTGCCCCTGAGCCTGTGATATCTGGTATAAACGTCGGCGGGAATATAGGCGCCTATGGCATGCCCGATATGCAGCGGACCGTTTGCGTAAGGCAGCGCCGATGTAACCAGTATCCTCTCCTTCTTCATAAAGAAATATTGGGGGTGTAAGCGTATAAATTGCTTATCACCCTGCTATGCACGTATCGGCGAAGTCCCTCATTGCTTCATCCTCCAGGAATGCCCCCACCTTTATCACACCGCTGTTTACGCAGATGAACTGCGGCACGCTGTCGCTCGTCATGTAATCTCTGAAGCAGCCATCGACTACAGCTCTTGATTCGGCATCGCTTGCCTCTGCCCAGTGGAAGCTGTAGCCCTCGCTCTGGAGATTCTCCACGAGCGGCATCATCTTCTGGCACCAGCCGCATCCCGTCGAGTGGAAGAATATTACGGTATCCTTTGTCAGATTGTAAGTCGCGGAGCATTCCGTCAGGGCATCCGCATTGCATATCAAATCAAGGGTGCACTCGGAATCGTCGCAGTCCACCGACCCATCACCGTTGTCATCAACGCCATTGTCGCAGATCTCAGCAGCAGGGTCGAATGTCGCGCCGATTCTCAATGATTGATACAATCCAACCTCTTCAAGGTAGTTCATTATATTGCTGTAACCGTCCTCTGATTTCACGGACTCGTCAAAGAGCACCGCGGGCAGAAAATCCAGCCCGAGGTCATCGTATAGGTTCCTGCCCTCTTCAGTGCCGTAGTCCAGTTCCTTTGCATTGATTCCCGGGAACACCATCTCCAGCTGCCTTATGATTCCGGAGGTATCGCAGTCCGCGCACCTCTTGTCGCTCAGGACAATCATCTCCAGCGACGTCTCCTTAATCTCCAGCAGGGTAACATCAAAGATGAGCGTCTCCCCTGCAAGCTGGCCGTAAGGATACCCCTTCTCAGGAGGCACTGTTATGGTCTTGCTCTCCCCGACGGCTATTCCTACTACGCCTTCTTCAAAGCCGTCTATGACCATCCCATCCCCAATCTTAAAACACAATGGTGTGTAGGGCCTTGCAGCATCATATAGTCCTGCCTCCTTCGCCTTCTCCACGATATTGGTGTCAAAAACAGTGCCGTTCTCAAAGCTTCCTACATACTCAAGGCAGATGACGTCACCTACCACCGAGACTTCACCCGAGGCTATCGTTGTCTCGCCTGATGGTACGGTCGTGGTGGTCTCCCCGTCAAAGTTCTGAACGCAGCCTGAGAACATTACTGATAAGAGTAATAATCCGGTTAATAGTTTCATGTTGTCCATTTTTAGCACGAAAATGATTTAAGAAAGAGATTTTAAAAGTCAGAACCTACGGTTCCGACACCTCCCTGTTGAATTTTGCTTTCGTAAAATTCAATAATTTTCTTTGTGGAGTCTCGGTCAAATTATGCTGAGAATTCACGTGCTATCGAGCGAACGGAGTGAGTGAAGATGTGTCGGTGCGATATTGCAAATCTGCGATTTGCAATAAATCAAATTCGCTTTCAGCGAATTTCATTAGCACCGAACACACGCCCGAACCGAATGTTCGGCCGCGTGGCACAAAGCGAATTGCAAATCAGAGATTT
>JAHIKS010000057.1 GCA_018897475.1 Candidatus Altarchaeota archaeon | reverse complement strand
CAATGGCCATAAAAATCGCAATGCTCGGCATGGGCAGGATGGGCAGGGAAATAGTTCGGAACGCCGCAGCCGAAGGCATGCAGGTTGTTGCTGCCGTGGACAGTGATGACAGCCCGTCTGTGGGGCAGGATGCTGGTACACTAGCAGGAATTTCCCCGCTGGGAGTGACTGTTACAGGGGCAAGCAGCCTTGCAGAGACTCTATATAATTCGAAGCCCGATGTTGTGGTGGATTTTTCAAGCCCCGAGGCGTGCGTTAAGAATTCCGCTGTTGTCTGCGAGAAAAAGATTAATATGGTCATCGGAACCACCGGCCTGTCGGATGAGCAGCTGGCCGGGCTGAAGCAGAATATCGAAGGCTCTGATATAGGGGCGGTCATCTCCCCGAACATGAGCGTCGGGGTGAATGTCTTCTGGGAGCTGGTCAGGGAGGCAACAGGGCTGCTGAAGGACTACGACATCGAGATTACCGAGGCGCATCACAGGTTCAAGAAAGACGCCCCGTCAGGGACTGCAAAGAAGACCGCTGAAATAATAGCGGAGGAGCTGAACGAAAGCCTTTCCGACTCTGCAGTCTATGGCAGGGAAGGAATCAAGGAGAGGCAGCCCGGAGAAATCGGAATCCATGCAATAAGGGCAGGGGATATCGTAGGGGAGCATACGGTCCTGTTCGGAACCCTTGGCGAGAGAGTGGAAATCACGCACAGAGCGCACTCCAGAGGAGCCTTCTCCAGCGGCGTCATCAGGGCCGCGGAATTCATCGACGGGAAGAAGGGAATCTTTTCCATGGCCGACGTTCTCGGGCTGAAATAGCTATTTTTATAGTTCCTGGCAAATATATAAATCCTCCAAATCAAAATGGCCGTGAAAACTCTGCGAAGGGCGCACCTAAAAACGATTCCCAAAAAGGGAAGGACCAGGAAGCATCTCAACCTCACTGCCGAAACCAAGAGGGATATTCGCACGCATATGCCTGCGCGCTATAAGCTGATGGCAGAAATCATAGAGGAGGCGAGGAACAGGAAGCAGGAGTCGCTCAGGCTCATTGGAGTGATTGACAACGATGCCAAGGAAGTTCACGCGGCCTGCCCCAGGTGCGGTCACCGGTTCGGGCTGAAGGCGCCTGCAAGGGCTGACCTCTGATTCTTTCGGTCTGGGCCGAAGAAAAACTGCAGCACTTTTTATAACTTCTGTGAAATTAGTAATAGAATGAAAACTAAGATTATTTTGTTGCTGGCGATATCAGCACTTTTCGCTGGCTGCGTCCAGGAAGAGGCCGATGAGAAATTCACTGTTGTAGAGATACTGAATGAATCCTGCACTGCAGATTCCCAGTGCATTACTCCTGAGGGCTACCTTGCGAGGTCGGTTTGCCCCTACACCTCAAAGTGTATCGATAATCAGTGCACAGTCATCTGTCCTGAGGGCTGGATGGTCGGCGGCGAGAGAGACGAGCACGGCTGCCTCGGCCCCGCGGGCTATGCCTGGGATGAAGACATTGGAGCATGCACCAGGGAATGGGAGCTGGACGAGGGCCAGAGAAGGGCCGCAAAGATTGCGGTCGCGCCGCTGAGCTATCCGGTGACAGTGACCGGAGTGGATGTTATACGGTGTCCGGGCTGCTTCAACGTCCATCTGCAGAGGAACGACAACCAGGAGCAGCTTACAGTAAACATACGCAACTGGGGGGTAAGTGGGCCAGCATATCTTCGCGTCTTCCGGGCAGGCAACCGGGATGGAACGGTGGTTGGAAGGGTCGCACCGGACTGTGAATTCGCTCCCTGCCCCAGCCAGGAAATGAATGAAGAACTATGCAGCTCGGCTGGCGGAAACTGGAATGAATGCTCAAGCAGGTGCCAGCTGGAAAACCAGGGCAGAAGCGACGTGGCCTGCACCATGATGTGCGAGAGCCTCTGTGAATGCGCAGGATTTGCGGGCTTTGCATGCCCCGAAGGATACACGTGCAGAACACCGTCGGGAATAGCCGACGCCCTGGGTTACTGCGTCAAGGCAGAAGGACCCATCAGCGGCGCCTCGGTCGTAGAAGCGAACAACGACATTGTAGACGCAAACAACGAATTTGCATTAGACCTCTACCGGGAGCTGATGGATTCTGGCGGCAATATGTTCTATTCCCCGTGGAGCATCCTCTCTGCCCTGGCAATGACCTACGAGGGAGCGAGGGGCCAGACTGCGGAGGAGATGCGAGAGGTTCTCCATCTTCCCGAGGACGATGAAGCCAGGAGAAATTCATTCAGGGATGTGCAGGAAGGAATTAACAAAGAGGACAAGAGCTACGAGCTGCTTACAGCCAATGCCCTATGGCCTCAGCAGGACTATCCATTCCTGGACGGCTACATCGACACGATAAGAACCTACTACGGCGGGGAGGCGACTGCCCTCGACTATGTAACCGAAACCGAAAAATCCAGGCAGACAATCAATTCCTGGGTGGAGGAGAAGACGAACGACAAGATAAAGGACCTGATTCCCGCAGGGGTGCTCGGCCCCCTAACAAGGATGGTTCTTACCAATGCAATCTACTTCAAGGGTACCTGGGTCATGCAGTTCGACGAGGAGGATACCAGAGAAGAGGACTTCCACGTCAGCCCGGAGGAGACCGTAACGGCCCAGATGATGAGTTTAACGGGCGATGATGCAAGGTTCAACTATGCCGAGGATGAAGACGTTCAGGTTCTTGAACTCCCATATGACGGCGAGGAGGTGTCGATGCTCGTCATTCTACCCAAGGAGAACGACCTTGAGGGTGTGGAGGCGTCACTTTCAGCGGACGACATAAGCCGGTGGAGGAACGGCCTTCGGGAACAGGAGGTGCAGGTCTACCTTCCCAAATTCAAGTTAGAAACGAAGTACTTCCTTCCAAAGACATTGAAGGACCTGGGGATGGTGGATGCCTTCAGCAGCGAGGCTGACTTCTCCAGGATGGACGGCACAACGGATTTATTCATCAGCGACGTCATCCACCAGGCATTCGTCGAGGTGAATGAGGAGGGGACGGAGGCTGCTGCTGCGACCGCAGTAGTGATGCAATTAAAAGGCAGACTCGAGCAAACAGTATTCCGCGCAGACCACCCGTTCGTCTTCATAATACAGGAGAAGGATACAGGGAACATACTGTTTATGGGCAGGGTCACTGACCCTTCCTAGAGCCAAGAATCTCCTCGACCCGGGTCAGGGTGTCTGCATCGTCGACGCCCTTGTCCTCGCGGATTCTGACAAGGCGCGGGAACCTCAGCGCATAGCCCGACTCGTAGGTCGGGGACTTCTGGATTTCTTCGTAGGCGACCTCAACGACTACTGAGGGGCGGAGCTTCACTTCCTTCCCTGCTTCCTCCAGAACCTGCTCCTTCAGCAGCTCGGTCATGCTCTTGAACTCCTCGTCAGTAAAACCGGTGCCCATCCGACCTATCGTGAGAAGCTGGCCACTGTCCGGGTCGAGAACTGCAAGAAGGTAGGACGCGAGCCAGTTTGCCCTTCTTCCCTCACCCCAGGTCGCGCCGACCAGAACCAGGTCGAGAGTCTCCATTATCGGCTTGACCTTGTACATATGGCCCACCCTGGAGCCGGGCTGATAGGGGGCATCAAGATTCTTGACCATCACTCCCTCGTGACCGAGGTCCAGTGCCTTCTGATAGAATTTCCCGGCCTCTTTGACATCCTCTGTTATAAGGTCGTCGGCGATTCTAAATTTTTCAGTTGGAGAGACGATTTTTTCCAGAATTTCTCTTCTGTCTTTGAATGCTGCATCTATCTTGCTCTTCCCCTCGACGTAGATAGCATCAAATAGATTAATCTCGACCGGAATCTTCTGGCTAATCTCATCAATGTTGTACTTCCTCTTTATCCTTCTTGACAAATCCTGGAACGGTCTTGGATGCCTGCCGTCCTGTATTGCGACGAGTTCGCCCTCCACTATGGCAGACTTGGCAGTTATATTCTCCCTCGCTTCCTCCACAATCTCAGGGAACTGTTTTGTAACGCTCTCAAGCCTTCTGGTGAACAGCGTTATCCTGTCCCCCTCCTTGTGAATCTGAATCCTGGCTCCGTCATACTTTACCTCAAAGGAGGCGGGGCTGAATTTTTCAAGGGCCTCTTCAATGCTGCCGACCTTCTGCGCCAGCATAACCTCGACCGGGACTCCGGTCTTCATCTCGGCCTTTTCAAGGCCGGCGTTGCCCTCCTTCTTAGCGGTTCTTGCAACCTCCCCCAGGTCCGATGTGAGTGAGTAGGCTCTGTCGACCAGCGCGGCATCGACCTCGAATGCTCCGGCAATTGCATCCCTTACAACCCCCCTGCCGACTCCCAACCTCAGCTCCTCCAGGATGATTTTCACCAGGTATCTGCTCTCCACCGGGCTTGCAAAGGACAGCAGCTCGTTGATGTAGGAAATCTTCTTGTCCTGCGCCCCCTTGCCCGTAAGGCCGGCTAACTTGTTAAGGTTGTCACTGACCTTTTGGAGGGTCAACTTCTCCTTGAAGAGCGTGGTCTGGGTCTTATTGACAAGGAGCTCCTCAGCCGCAAGGCCGGTATCCCCCTTCTCGCGAACCTTGTCCACGACCTTCTCATCAGGAAAGCCGGATATGTTGGAGATGGCCTTTATCATCAGCTTGCCACCTATGCCAAGCTCTTTATCACTCCATGGCGGGAATGCTCTTCCCTGTAGAAACAGGATGAGGGTGGGCAGTTCATCGTCCGGCGCACTGCCGAGAAAGTCGGAGATTATCGAAGTCATCTCAATTCTGCCGGAGATTTCCTCGAGTTTCTGGTAAACTGCAGTGAGTTCTGAGAATTCCATGTTAGTCATTGGACATAAAAGGTTAAAATTTTAAGTATATACATGCCATCCGCTAAGGTGAGGGAACCAATCATCTCGGTTCTGGGTCATGTAGACCATGGGAAGACGACCCTTCTGGACTGGATAAGGGGTTCCGTTATTGCATCAAGGGAGGCTGGGGGAATTACCCAGCACATAGGAGCAACGGATGTTCCCTTTGAGACGGTGAAGGGGATTTGCGGCAGCCTTCTCGATGCCTTCGGGCCGAAGACGAAGCTGCGGGGCCTTCTCTTTATAGACACGCCAGGCCACGAGGCGTTCACCAACCTGAGAAAGAGAGGCGGCTCTGTCGCTGATTTGGCAATACTCGTGGTTGACATAAATGAAGGACTCATGCCCCAGTCCCTTGAATCCATGCAGATTCTCAAGCAGTACAAGGTGCCTTTCATAATTGCAGCGAACAAGATCGACCGCATATCCGGCTGGAACCCGGAGCAGGGCCTGGCTTCGCAACAGGAGCACGTCCAGAAGGGATTCTACAGCAAGTTCTACTCGCTCGTTGGAAAGCTGTCGGAGCTCGGGTTCGAGTCCGACCTCTTTTCCCAGATCAGTGACTTTACGAAGCAGATAGCCATCGTTCCAATTTCGGCAAAACACGGCAAGGGCATACCTGAGCTCCTGATGGTCCTCATCGGCCTGTCGCAGCAGTATCTTACAGGAAAGCTGACCATCGACCCGAACAGCCCGGCAAAGGGGACAATCCTCGAGGTGAGGGAGGATAAGGGCCTCGGCACGACAATAGACGTCATAGTCTACGAGGGGGTGATAAAGAAGGGGGATTCTATAGTCGTGGGGGCGAAGGAGCCAATCCTGACCAAGGTGAAGGCCCTGCTCAGGCCAAAGCCCCTCGACGAGATTCGCGACCCGAGGGACAAGTTCTCGCAGGAGGATGAGGTTTATGCAGCAGCTGGAGTGAAGATTGCTGCTCCGGGTCTGGAGGATGCCATGGCAGGAGCCCCTGTCTATGTCGGGGGCGCCGAGCTCATCGGTAAGGTAAGGGGAGAGATTCAGGACGTCGAGATAGACAGGGACAACGTGGGCCTGATAATCAAGGCGGATACAATCGGCTCCCTTGAAGCTCTGATAAAGATTCTGCAGGAGAGCGAGATTCCGATAAAAAGGGGCACGATAGGCAAGGTCTCAAACAACGATGTGATTGAGGCATCGGCAGTGGGACAGGAGGACAGATTACTTGGCGTAATCCTTGCCTTCAACTCCAAGGTTCTTGAGAACGCGCAGCTGATTGCAATGGACAATGAAGTAAAAATCTTCCAGAGCAACGTAATCTACAAGCTGCTCGAGGACTATGAGCTCTGGGTCAAGGAAGAGAGGGACAGGGAGAAGAAGGACCTTGTTGGCAAGGTCGTCACTCCCGCAAAGCTCAGGTTCATGCCGGACTGCGTCTTTAGGCAGAACAAGCCGGCCATCGTCGGCATGGAGGTCCTTGCCGGGGAATTCGGGCCCGGGTGCAGCCTCCTCAAGGAAGATGGAAAAGTTGTGGGCCGGGTAAAGGAGATTCAGAGCAAGGGAGAGACAGTAAAGTCCGCAAAGAAGGGCGAGCAGGTCGCGGTGGCAATAGAGAACGTGACCGTGGGCAGGCAGCTCTGTGAAGGAGACATAGTCTATCCGTTCATGTCCAACGAGGATGTAGAAAGGGTCGACAAAGAGGCCCTGAGCGAGGAGGAGAAGGAGGCCATGAGGGAAATCCTTCGAATAAAGAAGGGGAAGTAATGTATTTATATTCTGAATCCCAATAGATATTCAAGGTGATACAATGGAATACACACAAATCTCTCTAAAACTGCCAAAGAAGGTACTAAAAAGATATGACCAAGAAGCAAGATTTAGATATAAGAAGAGGTCAGAACTAATGCGCGAAGCTCTTGTTTCTTATATAGAACCGGAAATCCACAAAGGAAGTAAGGCACAAAAGCAAGATTATCTTCTTGAGATTCTTGAGAATCCCTCGACAAAAGGACCCAGCACCGACTCCGTAAAAGAGCTTGACGAGGTAGTGTGGGGATAGATAAATGCCAGTTGTGGATTCATGTGTCTGGATTGGAGCTAAGAGGAAAAAGGATCAATGGCATGAAATGGCGGTTCCAATAATAAAAGCCATACACGATGGTAAGATAAAGAACGTTTTTGTGAATGACCATATATTCAACGAATGCGTTACCTTTCTTATAAACAAGAAGGATTTTATTGCGGCGAGTGAACTTGGCAAAACATTGATCCATGAACCGAAGGTTAGGCTTGTTTTGATTGACAGTCCAATGTTTTTGCATGCGTGGAAGTTCTCAAAGAGATACAAGCTGAGCTTTACTGATGGCACAATTCTCACCATGATGAAGATATTAAATGATAAGACTTTGTATTCATTCGATGCGGGGTTTGATAGAGTGAAATGGGTCGATAGAAAAGAAGATGCCTGACTACGACCTTGAGCTTGAGAGGGTTGTCGCAGAGATTAAGAGAAAGAATGCAAAGTTTGTCGGCCTGCAGCTTCCCGAGGGTTTGAAGAAGGAGGCGGTAAAGATTGTGCAGGAGATAGAGTCAAAGACGGGGGCAAAGACCATCATATTCACAGACCCGTGCTATGGAGCATGCGACACCAAGGGGAAAGAGGGAGAGATGCTCGGCCTTGATCTAATCGTGCATTTCGGTCACACTACCTTGCCGCCCTGATAGTGCCCGTCGTATTCCTTTGTTTCTCCGCTTACCTCTTCGAAGACAATCTGCGCTACCCTTGCGTTCCTCTGGAACCTGAACTCATGGCCTGATAGATTCTTCAGGCCCATGGTCAGAGTCCCCCTGAACCCGGGGTCGACGAGGGCCGTTATTAGAGAACATCCGTTCCGGAAGATGGTTGAACGGGGGAGAATTCTCGCAACCAGATTCGGCGGCATATTCACCTTCTCAAGGCTTTCGATTAGAATATAATCCCCTGCCTTCAGGGTGAATTCGTCGCCTTCAAGCTCCTCAACCTCCGGATTATTCTTGCCGTCCACCAGCAGGGCCCCTCCGCCCTTCAGCCTGTAGGCCCTTCCAATGCGCAGGTCGTAGCCCGCTCCCCCCAGGGAATCGGGGCTGAAGCTCTCCAGCAGTGCGGACTGCTCTACCAGCTCCTGAATCCTATCCTTTCCAAGAATCATTCTTCGGTCATCCTCCTTATCTCCCGAACCCTCCGGACAACCACGTCCGTAAAGAATATAAGCAATGCAAGAATTGCGAGGTACATAACCAGGGGGTTCTTCTTGACGGTTTTCTTCATCGTACCCTCCCTCGCATAGCTTACTATGTCCTGCTCCAGCTCCTCGAGCTGGGACATCCCGTATATCAGGCCGCGGGTCGTTCCCGTGACTCTCGAGAGACTATCGCGGTCTGCCCCCAGCATTGAATACTCCACAGGATAGTTTACGGCAACTGCATCGGTGTCCTCCCCGGAGCCGGAGCCCGCCCTGAGGAAATAGAAGCCCATCATGTCCGGATAAAGGGTTCCAGTATATTCCTCCACGTCAATCTGTTTGAAGCCTATCCCTCTCCATTCGCTACTGCTCTCGTGCTGCGCTAGTAAATAGGGGACTTCGGTGGATTCTATGGATATGGACGACTCCCTGTCAATGAAGGTGTCCCTCGAGTTTATTATCGTCTTCTTCCCCTTCTCAAGGTCCCCGATTGCCCAGTTCGTTATCGCATTGACCAGCTGGCCATTGGCGACTTTATAGAGGTTCGAACCCCACCCCTTTCCGTTGTCCGTTGAGATTGAAACGACCCTTCCAAGACCAAATCTCCATGCAGTAACGAGCGGCTTCTTCCCCCCGGCAGTTATCAGCATCTGGGCGATTGACTTGTCCGTAACTCCGTTGTATTTGCTTACTGTCAGGCCCTCCACGTCGGTATCCTCAAGGTCCTGGGTTATGAAGTGGTATCTGTTGTATATGCTAATGGAGTTCTTTCCATCTTTGTCCTGCCCGCCCTGGCCGAATTCCAGCTTGAGCCGCTGATATTCCGTGGGCCTGAAATAGATTCCGCCGCCGTTCTGGGCCAGCTGACTCATGAATCCTTCATCGGTGTCGAATCCAACACCAACCGTATAGACGAAAATTCCCTTGTCTGCCATGGCAGCAACCTGCCCCAGGGTCGGCTCCCTCCTGCTCTTGCTCCCTATCACCCCGTCAGAGAGGATTATCACGTATTTGTCCCCCTGGAAGTCCTCGATGAGCGTTTCCGCTATCAGCAGGCCCGGAAGCATGTCCGTGCCCCCTCCAAACTTCAGGGAGTATATCTGGTTCTCCAGCGAGTCCTTGTTGTTGCTCAGGCTGTTCAGGGCAGACAGGATATAGCCGTTGTAGTTGAATGCAACAGCCCCGACCTTGTCGTTGTCGTTGAGCTGCCTCAGCATGTTTATGGCGACGGCCTTCTCGACGTCAATCTTCGATTCGCCTCCAACGCCGTATTCGGTGCTCTCCGAGATGTCAATCAGGAAGAGGACTGCAATCTCCTTCCGCCTCTCCTTTGGAATTTCGGCTGAAACGACGGGGAGAATCCTCTCCAGGTCGCTGTTGTAGTAACCCCCGTTCTCGTATGAATCGCCCCCCCCAACGACAACGAGGCCGTTTCCGTCCACAACATAGGCGTTCATCGAGCTCACAAAACCGCTTCCCAGCTCCCCTATTGCTTTGTTGTCAATGAAGACCACATCATAGCTATCAAAGTCCATGGTTGGGCCGGGGGTTACCGTAACTACATAACTCTCCTGCAATACCTTAAAAAGCGGAGAGTCAGAATCATCCGATATAAGAAGGACGTGGGGCTTGTCGACGACGTCTATGGCCTTCAGGAACCGGTTGTTCATTGCAAAATAGTCTTCCCCCTCAGGAATAATCTCGGCGACTATCCTGTGCGGGCCCCTCTCGCTGAAGGACAGGACAAATGCCCTGCTCGTCATGTCTTCGTCCTGGAAGGCATCGACGCTGTTCGCCTGGTTGTCATCAACGTAGAGGTTCATCTGGTAGTCCGCCCTCCCTTCGCCGGTTTTGCCGACCTTCACCATTATCCGGTACTCCGTATCCGCGGGGACCTTCTTCTCGCCGCGAATATCAGCAAGGTATACGTCCCGGGCTGCCGAGTCGGGAATTAATGCAGATACTGTGGTGTTCATCCCGGCAAGAACCGCCGCAACGTCCCCGGCATCCCTGCCATAATTGTTGTTGCCGTCGCTTATCAACAACAGCAAGTTACTCTCCGTATCCGTCTTGAGAGCGTTCTGATAGAGAACGTTTCCTATCTCAGTTCTATTGCCCTCGGAAAAGTACTGGATGCTGACCGCGTCGGGGTAGCCGGTCATGTTGCCGACCGTGCTCCTCACGGTGCGGTAGAGCTCATCCACCCGGGAGTGAATCTCCTCGGGATAGAGGGCCATGCTCCCTGAGGCATCGTAAAGGAACATTACAGATGCGGCGTCCCGGAATTCCCTCGTCTCCTCAATGATATACGGGACGGAGAGAGCCAGGAGCAGGAGAAAGACTATAACAGTTCTAGACGCGATGAATATCTTCTTTTCCCGGTTCATCCCGCCCTTCTGGACATAGCGATGGATGAGGAACGCCGCAGGGATTATGAGCAAAAGAACGTATGGGTTCTCGATGCCGATGTTCTGGAATTCAAGTGCCATCAGTATCAAATTCGATTCGAGAGATAAATATCTGCTATATCCATCCCTTATTCTGCATGGTCGTAATCAGTCTTTCGGCAGATAAGAAGGTGCATGCAAGGTCCAGGCTTATTGATCTCTCCTTTGCTATGTCTAATGCAAGGTTCAGGTTTTTGCTGATTTTCCTCTCGATCATTGCGAATACCTCCTCCTTGTCCATCTTCTGTGTCGAAACAGGGTTTGCGTATTCCACGGAGGATGCTATTACGCCCCCGGCGTTTGCAAGAATGTCCGGGATAACCTCTATGCCTTTCTTCTCAAATATCTCCATTGCCTCGGGGGTTGTGGGGAAGTTTGCACCCTCGACAACGTACTTTGCCTTTATCTTTTTGGCAGCTTCAGCGTCTATGGCATCATTAATTGCCGCTGGAACCATGATGTCCGCCTCAACCCCAAAGAAGTCCGGCGCAGGGTCGCAAAAACCTTTAACTGTTCCATTGGATGTTACGTACTTGGTCAGCGATGTGACATCAATGCCCTCTTCGTTGTAAACGCTCCCGTCCTTGTCCTCGACAGCCACTATCTTCACGCCCAGCTTGTCCAGGAAAAACGCCGAATTTGAGCCGACGTTTCCAAAGCCCTGAATCGCCACGGTAGTTTCTCCGGGCTTTTGCCCCATCTTCTCAATCAGGTTTTTAACAACGATATAAACCCCGTAGCCGGTCGCTTCCTTTCTACCGGGCAGCCAGCCGGGAACGCCCTCCGGCTTTCCAGTGACGGAAGACGGCTCATGGGTTTCGCCATAAATCCATGCCATTTCAGCCGGGCCCGTGTTAATGTCCGGGGCAGGAACATATTGCTTCTTCGAAAGTATGTCGTGATAGTGGTGGGCAAACTCCTTGATTATCTCCTTTTTGACGTAGCTCTCGAATTTGATGTCGTATTCTTCCTTGCCGAACAGCTTATATGCCTTGGACATGTCAAAGCGCAGTCCTGTCTTTGCCCCGCCAAACTCCAGGTCCACCAGGGAGGTCTTCAGAGTCATCAGTCTTGAGAGCTCAATGGTGTCCCATATATCCAGGTCAGAGGAAATCCTTATGCCCCCCTTGTAAATGCCCTTTGCCCTGTTGTGGAAGGAGATGCACCCCCACACGCTCATGGGGTGCTCCACCAGGTTGATGTGAAGCCTGAAAACGTGAACGTCCTGGGGGTAGATAAGCTCGTTAACGGTCCTCGGCTCTATATCGAGTATATCTCCAACCTTTCTGATATTGTTAATGGACCTTGTTGGCCTCTGCTGTTTCCCAAAGAACGCCTCAAACTCGGTTTCCATTTTTTTGTAATAATTAATAATTATTAATTATAAGATAATAAAACGAAACAAAAAGGGGGTATTTTGATTGTGAAATTCAAGTTCGAGTGCCAGGAGTGCGGATTTACGGAAGATATCGATAACCCTGCCTTTGTGGAGAAGAGATGCCATCAAGAGGGATGCAGAGGCACGATGAGAGCCCATGTTGTTGCCGTGAGCAAAGATGACTGACTCTCCCTCAAGCATCATGGGCTTGGTATTCAGCAATGCAAACAAAAGTCAACCGGAGAAGAGACTCCGGCCATATAAAGCAGTGATGTGTAGACATTGCGGCAGAATCCAGGTCACGCAGGGAGAGGTGATGTTCCGCTGCAGGGCATGCAACAAATCAAACAGGTACAGGAAGAACGGCCAGTGGAACGTGAAGCTGAAGGACTTCCCGAGCGCTGAGCAAGCGATGATAGAAGCAAAGAGATGGGCGATGGAAGAGGGTAGGAAAAGCGAGAAGTGCTGATTTCTGTGGTATTTACCCCACTTTCTGAGGATATTTACTGCATTTTGAGGGTTGGTGATTTTACTCCTGATTTATTTCACTGTAATCCAAAGGTGAATTGGTTGGAATGAAAAATAAAATTTTGATTGGGATTTTGCCGATAATATTGATATGGATGAGTGGCTGCATATCAGACAACCCTGTGGTTTGCAATGAGCCTTACATACTGGTGGGTGATGAATGCTGTTTGGACAATAATGATAATCTGATCTGTGATGGTGATGAAACTACTACAACTATTCAAAAATCAATGACTTCTATGGAACCTACTACAACTGTAATTACTACAACCTCCACTTCTATGGAACTTACTACAACTGTAATTACTACAACCTCTACTACTTCAATAACAATCGAGCCAGAATGTTACATGAATAAAGATTGTGGCATAAACGGCACACGAATAGTAAAAAACTATACCTGCTACAGAGGCGATCTCTACAGACAATCCATGGAATATATTTGCCGCCATCCTGGCACAGCAGACGCTAAATGTATTGGAAAAGACATTTTTGAAGTCATTGACACTTGTGGAGGGATTAGGTTTATGTGTTTCGAAGGAGAAACAGAGTGCTTAACGTGGGAAAGATATTATCTATTGAGTTGTGGAAGAATAGAGGATACTTTGGAGAGAGACAACTGCTACATTGATGCTGCAAAAGAAGTAGGACGCAGAAGTCTATGTGCCGGAGTGAATGTTACCACTAAAAGAGACACTTGCTACTATGACATTTATAAAGCGGAAGATGATGTTTCAGCTTGCAAGAAAATCGAAGATTATGATTTGGCAGGTAAATGCCTCTATAATGCAGCAGTAGATGAGATGGACATTGATCTCTGTGATAGCATATTAGACCTGTATTGGAGGGAGAAATGCTATGACAAGTTGTGGGAATATCAGGATTAACTAAGATAGCAATGATGTGTGAGGTGATTGAGCAAATGATTTGCGACCGCCGGGTCTGAACATATTTCGACGAACGACTGTGACGTCGAAATATCAACCCAACCCTCCCTTGAATCCCCCAACTAATCGCAGAGAATTCACGTGCTATCGAGCGAACGAAGTGAGTGAAGCTATTTAAACAACCACCCAAACAGGCCTTTATCGCCTTTTTCTTCCTCTGCCAGCTGCATCAGTCTCTCCTGCTCCTGCTGCATTAGCTGTGTCTGCTCATCTATCAACTGCTGGAATTCCGGGCCGTACCCCTCCTTCACCGTTTCCAGCTTCTGTAACATAACCTGGTTTTTATTCAGCTCCGACTGGATTGCCGCCGCCGCTTTTTCATCGCCTCCAAAGAGAAAACGCATTATTCCCCCCCTGTTCTGAATGGCTTCCTCGGCCTGTATGGTTTTCTTGACAGAATTATTGAAACTCACAGCAATGGCAGAAATGTTTTTGCCTATGCCCGTCATGTTTGTGGCGTTTCCTATGGCCAGCAGAGCCATTACGGTCTCTCTGACCCTGTTTTGATTCTTGAATATCTTTTGCTTGTCCTTGTTGCTGAAATTCTGCAGCTCCAGTTTCAGCATCTGCTTGTTCTCCTCGGTTTTATTCTTTATCTCCTCGATGATTTGCTTCTTCTCCTCCTTCGTCATGTTTGCGAATATCTTTTGTCCTTTGTCTTTCTCCGTTTTCCCCTTGGCCTTTCCCTTGTTATCGTCTGCTTCGTCGCTGTCGTCATCTTCTTCGTCATCATCTACTTCGTAACTATTATCCACATCATCTACTCCATCATCATCTTCCTCATCTTCCTCATCATCGTCGAAATCGTCTGACTGGGGGGTTGAGTCCGGCTTGCCCTTCTGCGAATTATTAGACGCATCGCCTTTATCTGCAAGAGCAAACGGAGAACACAAGAGTACAATAACCAGCATACAAATTAGCAGTCTTTTCATTTTTGGGCATTATCTAGCTCACGGGCGGCTAGTGTTTGTTGTTAAATTATGTGTTCTGAGTAAATAAAATGTTCTGGATGGGTGTTATTGGGTTTGCTTCGATTGTGGGGCTGAAGTGTGGGGTCTTTATTTTGCTGTATAGTATAGTCCATTTTCCTTATGGAAATATTGAAGAACTCTCTTTTTATCGAAATTGTCCTTTTTTCCTTTGAAATACATCTCAATAAAGATAATCGTACCATCCGTTTTGTCATCAGGGATATATGCGTAGATAACACGTATGCCACTTCTTCTGCCTTTACCCTTCATGCTGGTACATCGAAACTCTCTAACCTTATATATTTCAGCCTCGAGGGATTGACCTAGGCCAGAACACCTTACGACTATGGGTGGCCTGCCTCGTGGATTAACCCGTAGATATTTTTGCAGCAGTTCCAGGTCCTTTGATAAAGAAGCAAATCCTAGTTTATCAGAATCTTTTTGAAATTCTTGAATGGAGATAAAATTAATTTTCCTGTACTCATTGTTCTTCATCGTATTCTCGAACTGAGAACATAGGTTCCCTGTAAAAAACAAGTTCGTAATCAATTACCTTGTTATCTTCAGTTGCTTTATACGGGAGATCTTCATGTGAATGCTCGCTTATCCGGGAGGCGTTCATGGTTTGGAGCTCATCTATT
>JAHIKS010000056.1 GCA_018897475.1 Candidatus Altarchaeota archaeon | reverse complement strand
GATATCCGAGAGCGTTTTCTCTGCATTCAAAAGAGATTTTCCCATCCCTCTGCGAAGGCGGATAAAACAGCGAAGAAAACAAGAGGTCTTCGCTCGAGTATGTGACTACAACCTCAAAAGGTTATGCTACCTAAAGCACCTGGAGGAGATATTGACTGTTGAGGTATGGGATGCGTGAATTATGTCTCAAAGCCCTCAGAACCGGCTTTGCTAACAAAGTCGCTTCTGCTAATAAAGTCGGAATGTTGCTAATAAAGTCATAATTACAGCGCCTAATTACTCTTTAAATTTATATATGGCCCAAACAGAGATAGGAACGCCAAGTCTATTAGTTTTTGGAATAAGGTACATCATATATCCATTTCTTCGTAGTATTTGCTCATTCTTAAGCGAAGCAATCGCTTTAGAGGCAGGCCTTTTAGCATTTTCACCTATTGCAAAAACTAAGATTTCTGGTTCATTCTTAACAATTTTAGCAGTTATATCCCCATCTACATCTTCTTTACTCATACCAGATTTTATCCATATTGTCATATTCTCCCAGTTATCCAAGAACTCTTCAAAACGACACGCACATAATTTATTTGATAGAGCTTCCTCATGTTGAACTTTGCTGATATATGTTATTAATGCAGGAAGAGCCCCAGAACTTGCAATATTTATGACCTTCATTGCCCTTTTTGGATAGCGGTGGGACATTTCACTTTTAATCTGATTAATCAGTTCATGTTGACCGTCTTCAGTCAAATCCATTAAATGAAGCCCCACTTTGATTAGGCCCAGTGACCAATGCTTACCAACACATTGTTTAAATCTGACATAGTTATTTGATTTTTTACTTGAGTTAATGCTATTTGCTAAATTTAATGAGGGTGTAAATCCCAACTCTTTTTTATATCTTAATTCACACCATAGCTCCTCAACTCTATTTTCAAGATACTCTAGGCCTTTTTTCGATAGTTTGTCAGTAACTCTCAGAGAAGTAGCATATATTATTAATTCATATACTCCCAGTTTTCCAGCAGCTTCCACCAATTCGCTAATGGGAATCGGCGTCATCCTCTAAGTTCTCAGTTACATATTCTGCTAGAGTAAAGGCAGAGGTAGTCATTACAATTGTAGAACCGGGTAATATAGATGCATTATCTAGTTTAACCTCTTTATTAGTATATGGACATAGATGAGGAACTCCGTTAGAATCAAGTATGGTGTTTTTGTCGTCTAATAAATAACCTAACGACCCAAGCAAAAACTTTTTTTCTTCATTAGTTAGTGATAAAAATCTCATTTTTAAATTGTAGATATTATATCTTAGCTTAGAAGTACTTATATACTCACTTTGAGTATGGGACTTTTCATTCTCTTAGCGTATTCCTCTATCGCATCGTGGGCTATCTCCTTCAGCGCCTTGCTCTCTCCCTTCTTCAGATAACCGTGCCTTAGTTCGTCTAATAGAATCCGTGTTTTCAAATAAATTGCAAAACTCACAGAGTCCCCGTTATCGCCTTTTGGTCGTCCAGCCATTTTAGTTATTGTTGTATATGAATATATTTGTATTTTAGTCTTTAAATATACCTATGTTTTGGTATTGTTATGCTTTTTTGGTTCAAAACCGTTATACTGCGATACTAAAAAGTGGTATTTAAAGGGGTATTCCTATATATTTATGTATAAGAATACAAATATACAATAATAAGAGAGGCAAATAAAATGGACGGAAGACAGATGAGGGGGATGAAACTCGCCGACATCGGCGGTATAGCGGAAACAGAAAAAGGATGGGTAGTGCCAAGCCAGTTCGGAAACGGCGCTTACCTTGTGCAGAAAAAGGATGAGGGATACGTTTGCTCGTGCCCCGACTGCCAGATGAGGGGCGTTAAGTGCAAACATCAATGGGCGGTTACCTATAAGATAGAGCGGAAAACCGACAAGGACGGCAATACGACCATAACCAAGACTACGAAGGTAACGTATGGGCAAGACTGGAAGGCATATACGCAGGCACAGACCAACGAGGTCGAGCTATTTGACAAGCTGTTAAGCGACTTGGTTGAGGGAGTTGATGAGCCGGAGCAGAAGATGGGCAGGCCAAGACTGAGAACGAAGGACTTGTTGTTCTGCTCGATTCAAAAGGTATATTCGCAGTTGTCGAGCAGGAGGGCAAGGACGCTATATAATCACTCCAAAGACAGGGAGCATATAGGGAAAGCCCCCAACTACAACTCGATAAACATCTTCTTGAACAGGGAGGACGTAACGCCAATCCTTCATAAGTTATTGACCTTGACGGCAATGCCGTTAAAGGGTATAGAACAGGACTTCGCAGTAGATAGCTCAGGGTTCAGGACTACCAACTTCACCGAATATGCAAGATACAAATACAAGAGGGGAACGCACGAATGGTTAAAGGCGCACATTATGGTCGGCGTCAAGACCAACGTGATAGCAAGCGCAAAGGTTACGGACGGCAACGCCTCAGATATGCCTCAGTTCGAGCCGCTTGTAATGGACGCTTATAACAACGGGTTCGAAATGAGGGAGATTTCGGCCGATAAGGGATATTCAAGCAGGAACAATCACGGAGTAGCCCAAAGGTTCGATGCAAGGGCATACATACCTTTCAGGAAGAACGCAACAGGCAGTTCAAGAGGGTGTATTCTCTGGTGGAAGGCGTTTAACTACTTCCAGCTTCATCAGGAGGAGTTTATGGAGCATTATCATAAAAGGAGCAACGTGGAATCTACCTTTATGATGATTAAGCAGAAGTTCGGGGATGGGTTGAAAAGCAAGAAGTTCGTGAGCCAGAAGAATGAGTTGCTATGCAAGTTGATAGCGCATAATATAGTAGTGCTGATACATGAGATGTTTGAATTGGGGATTGAGCCGGAGTTTAAGAACACAACAAATAGCACATAATCATCTCTTTAGTAATAAAGCAAAAAATAAAAAAACAAGTATTACCATAAAGAAGACTTGAACGTAGATTGTTTCATAGAAAAAACTCATCATAAATGCTGTTGTGATTATCAAAACAAATACAATCAAACTCCAATTTCTCAATAGTATATGTCTTAATAGCATTCTATCTTAACTCAATTTTACCAAGAGTGTAACCTATTAAACTACCTAAAATGGCTCCGACAATGCCGCTTATGCTCATTCCTACCAACGCCCCCAAAAACGCCAATATCGGGGATAGGTCTTCGTTATTCTCCTCCTCGTGCATATTTCAACAACCCCGCTCCCAAAAAGGAGCCAATTATCATAGTGATTATATTGAATATATAATCCTCTCTTATCCGGCCAAAAATGAAGCAAATAACTATTAAAATCATCAGGAATAATGCCATAAACAGCATGAGTAGATGAACAAAAACTTTTTCACTTTCAATTTTATCCAAAAAGTATTCGAGTTTAGTAACCACGCCGTTAATGATTTGCTTTCTCTATTTATATTCCTTTCGTTTCCAGAGTTAGGCACTACACTTTTCCGTTTCCTGCTATTAAAGTCCATTTTTTGCTAATTTAGTCGGTGATTTTCGGGAGTTTGTTAGCAACGCCCTCAGAACCGAAAGGTATTTAAAGGAGAATTGACATAGTTAGATATGTAAAGGAGGAAGGCTGGATATAATTATTATATAATTCTTCAGGTGGTTGGACCCTGGGGCATTCCGTTCAGATTTTCTGCTTCCTTTTCAGTTGGTTGTATTTGAGGTGGTAAAATGGAAAAAGAAACATGCACTGCATGCGGGAGTAATAACTCTATTGTAGACTACAGACATGGTGAGGTTCTGTGCAAGGACTGCGGTTTGATTCTGAACGACAAAGTCTTCGACTTCGGCCCTGAATGGAGGGCATTCGACGAGGACCAGATGAACAAGAGGGCAAGGACTGGAGGCCCCATAAAGTACGCCAAACAGAACATCGGCCTTACAACAGAGATTGACCGCTATGACCGGGACATCAAGGGCAGCGCCATTCCAACCGAGAGGAAGGCTCAGCTCTACAGGCTGAGGAAGTGGCAGAGACGCTCCAGGATGGGCACCTCGGTGGACCGGAATCTATCAATCGCTCTTCCCGAACTGGACAGGATGTGCGCTCATCTGAACGTTTCAGATAACATAAAAGAAGAGTGCGCCCGCTGGTACAGGAAGTGCGTCAACCAGGGAATCGTCAGGGGCCGCTCCATAGAGAGCGTAATTGCGGCCATAATCTACCTCGTGTCACGGAACCATCATCTTCCAAAAACACTGGACGAGCTGAGGGAGGTCTCAGGAGTCAAAAAGAAGGACATCGGTCGGAGCTACAGGACCATCTGCAGGAGACTGAACCTGAGGATGCCCGTAATCACCGCGGCAGACTACGTCCCGAGACTCGCGAGCCAGCTGAAGGTCTCAGGAAAGACCGAGGCCAAGGCCATAGAGATGCTCGAAAAGGCCAGAAAGAAGGGAATAATCGCAGGAAAGGTGCCCATAAGCATAGCGGCTGCTGCACTCTTCCTTGCCGGAAGGATGACCAACGACAAGAGCACGCAGAAGATAATCAGCTTTTCAGACATTCCGGAATCGGCCATAAAGAACCGCTATGAGGAGCTCGCAAAGGAGATGTACAAGAAGAAGATCATAGATACATACCCCATTCCAGAACCCTCCCCGGCATAATCAACCGGGTCTTATTTTCCTTTTAGAATAGTGCTGACGTCCTTGGACGCCTCGGTCTTTGTAACCACGGTAAGAAGGTCGTTCTTCTTCAGAATCTCCTCAGGAGAAGCTATTATAACATCGCCGTTCCTCGAGATCAGACATATCATCGACCCCGCAGGCATATCAACGTCTTTAATTTTCTTCCCGTCCAGCTCTTCGTTTGACATCTTGGTCTCGACTATCTCGGCCTTGCCCTTGCTTATGGACGCGACGCTCTTGCTTGTGCCCTGGGTTATGGCGTTCTTGAAGTAGCTGACCACAGCAGCAATGGGGCTTATCGCAGCGGTAATCTCAAGGCCAAGGTAGAGGTCCTGCTTGCTCTGGTCGTTCACCCTAGAAACGATTCTCGTTGTCTCGAACTTCTTTACAATCTGGCAGATGGTCAGGTTGGTGTTGTCGTCCTTTGTCAGAACAACGACAGCATCGGCCTTTTCGATTCCTGCATCGCCGAGAATTTCGGGGTTGCTTCCGTCCCCGTTTATTATGAGGGCGTCCATTGACTCGGCCAGTTCCTTTGCCCTCTTCTCATCTTTTTCAACTATGACTATCTCGTGTTCTTCGTTGATGAGGTGCTTGGCTAAGGCAGCTCCTGTACCGCCGCAACCAATAATTATGACATACATCTTGCGTGTTATATTAATCTCGAGAGTATATATAAGTAATCGCCATTCCTTAAAAATGGAAAATACGAGAGTTTCCAACCTGCTGGTTGACGCAGTGGAATACATAAAAAAGTTCAGGAATCACGTCTTCGTGATAAAGCTCGGCGGAGAGGTAATGCTCGACGAGAAGGTGTTCGACGGAGTAGCACAGGACCTGGTTCTCCTGAGCAACGTCGGCATAAAACCCATTGTCGTTCATGGCGGGGGGAAGGAAATCTCACTTGCCATGGAGAAATTCGGCAAGGTGCCTGAATTCGTCGAGGGCCTGCGAGTTACAGATAAAGAGACCATGGACATTGTGAAGATGGTCCTCATAGGCAAAATCAATACCGAGATAGTGGCAAGAATCAACAAGTTCGGAGGGAATGCGGTCGGTCTCTCGGGAAAGTCCGGCAAGCTCTTTCTCGCCGAGAAGAAGAAGTCCAGCATAGACCTGGGCTTTGTGGGCGAGGTCTCCAGCATAAACTCAGATCTCGTCACAACGCTCGTTGATAAGGCCTACATCCCGGTAATATCTCCTGTGGGCTTCAGCATAGACGGGGAATCCCTCAACATCAATGCCGACAGCGCCACCTCAAAACTTGCAGTCTCGCTGAATGCGAGCAAGCTGATAATCCTCACAAACGTCGACGGAGTGCTGGACTCCAAGGGGAACCGCCTCAACGAGCTCAAGGCAGCCAAGGCAAAGGGCCTGATAAAAGACAAGGTAGCAATAAAGGGGATGATACCCAAGATCGAGGCCTGCATAGACGCCCTTGATGGCGGGGTGAAAAGCACCCACATAATCAAGTCGAGCGAACATGCAATAATCGAGGAAATCCTGACCAAGGAAGGGACAGGCACAATGATAAAAAATGATTGACGAAACAAAAATAACCCGGGCCATACTGGAGAATGCGTTCAAGGACATTCTGGACAGCCTTGACATAGACGTTGCCATTGCCGGCGGAGGCCCGGCAGGCCTTGTGGCGGCAAGGTATCTGGCAGACGGAGGGGCATCAGTATCGCTCTTCGAAAGAAAGCTATCCGTAGGTGGAGGCATGTGGGGCGGGGGCATGATGTTCCCCAAAATCGTAGTCCAGGAGGCGGCCAAGGGGATTCTGGACGACTTCGGGATAAACTATATCGAAGACAAGGAGGGACAGTACGTCGCAAATTCTTTGGAGTCGGTTGCCAAGCTGACGGCAAAGGCAATTGACGCCGGAGCGAAAATATTCAACGCAATCTCTGTCGAGGATGTAATGATAAGAGAGAGCGGGATTACCGGATTCGTCATCAACTGGAGTGCAGTTGGTGCTGCAAACCTCCACGTCGACCCGCTCACAATAGCATCGAAATTCTCAATAGATGCAACGGGACATCCGACGGAGGTCTGCCACATTGCAAGGAAAAAGGTCGGCAAGCTCAACACCCCGTCGGGGGAGATTGAAGGAGAATTATCCATGTGGGCCGAGAAGTCCGAGAGCCTTGTTGTCGAGAACACCAAGGAGGTCTATTCAAACCTCTATGTCGCAGGCATGGCGGCTAATGCAGTCTTCGGAGCACCGAGGATGGGTCCCATCTTCGGAGGCATGATGCTGTCCGGCAAAAAAGTGGCAGAGCTTATTCTGGAAAGGCTATAATGGAAATCAAGGCCTGCATAAAGTGTGGGAGCTGTGACCTGACGATACCGCCCGAGAGCATCAAGGACATCAGGGCCGTCCAGTCGGGCATCTACTACTGCAGGAAATGTGAATGGACGGGAATCCCCATCGTCTTCGAGGACGAGGAGCAATATAAAAAGTTCCTGGAATCGAAATGCTAGAAACCAAACAGATAGGCGACTGGACCGGAATCCTTATCCGGCTGAAGAACGCGAACCTTGTCATGATAGTGGCAGAGAAGGGCTTCGTTGGCTGTGGCTACTTCAACGTGGAGGCAGCGGATAAGAAAGAGGATGCCATGGCCATCGTAACCGACGTAAAAACCCTCGACGACGTTCTCAATGCACAGATAACAAAGGTAAGTTCGAAAGCAAGAGAATTCGGAGTGACCGAAGGAATGACCGGGAAAGAAGCGCTGAACCTGCTATCCTGATACTGCCTTTCTCACGCTCTC
>JAHIKS010000055.1 GCA_018897475.1 Candidatus Altarchaeota archaeon | reverse complement strand
TCAAAAAGAATAATCCGTTAAAATCAAAAAGAATAATCCGTTAAAATCAAAAAGAATAATCCGTTAAAATCAAAAAGAATAATCCGTTAAAATCAAAAAGAATGAGAAACCAGAAAACCCTGATAGCGGTCGTTGCATTTTTGCTGCTCTTTAGTAGCGCAGCGAATGCCGGCTGGTGGGATGAGATTAAAGAGTGCTACGGCGGACCGCAGGAGTCGGAGGGTGTCGGAATCGAGAAGGTCAGGGAACTGTGCAATTCTACAAAAAGCGAGGCGGAGGGTTCTACAGGCGAGCTGAAGGCCAGGATTGAGAATGTAGCCTCGGCTACTGAGGAGATTGACGCTCTTCTTGAGACCTATGAGGGAATATGCGATGAGATTCCGGTGGATGAGCTTGAGGTCAAGGCAGGTGAGATAGGCGCGTGGATTGAGTATGAGATAGAGCCGCTGGTGAAAGGCATGGAGGACAAATACGCGGCTGACATAAGGCCAAAGATGGATGAGATTGAAAGCAAAGCAGAATCAAGCGCCAGGGAGTTTGGCAACCTGTGTGGCGAGGAGCTGGTGCGAAACGCCGATGAAAAGATATCCGCGGTTGGTTCAGATATGGATGATGCACAAGGCTGGCTAAACGGGCTCCCCGATGATGCGTCGTCCATAATAATCGGGAACGGAGGCGATGATGCGACCTATGAAAAGTTCAGGGCGGCCAACGATAAACTCGAATCGGCCTATGAGCTACTCGGCAGTGTGAGAGAAATATACGCCAATGCGGGAGAATTGTGCGGGGAAGTCCTGGAGGAGACGGGGGGTGCGATTGAAGAGCTCAGGGGCTCATTTGATGAGCTGGGCGGCCTTTGCGGGCAAACCAATGAATTCATCGAGGACGAGGCCATAAAGCCGCTTGAGGACATAATGGGGAGCACAGGAATCTCGCAATACGTCGGAGAGAAGCTGACCGCGCTTTGCGATGACATGAAGAGGTCGGTTGACGACCACGTTGAAGAAAGCGAGCGGCAGGGCATCATGTGCGAATCACTGGAGGAATCAATATCCATGCTTGAATATGCCGTCGATTTCCTTGACGTTTTTATGGAATTCCGGGGCAAGGCGCAAAAATATCTGCAGTGCTTTAACTGTCTTGATAACCGGCTCTCCAAGCTTGGCGCCCGTCAATCCGCGTTCGAGGTCCAGTCTTCACAGACGTGTGATGCACAGTATGAGGATGCAAAGGCGATGTACGCTGAGTTTTTCAATGCCGTGAACAAAAGGGAGAGCTATGAATATCTCTTTGCTATCTACCAGGACCCGGAATTTGAAGCTAATGCGCGGCAGGCCGACCGGGAGGCTGAGTCCTATAGGGCGGGGGCAATGGCATACCTTGAATTCGACCCCGCGCAAGTATCAAATGCCGAGGGCTGTGGCCCTGATACGGCGTCCGCGGAGCTATATGGGTGGGGCAATGAGATACTGAGTGGTCTCTCAGAGGAAGCCGGGACAGCGAAATTCACCCTATATTCCGTCCTGGCCGGGGAATATCATGGCGTTGTAAACTTATTTGCAGGCATCCTCGCCAAACTTGGCGACATTCTTGGTAATATATTCTCTGTTGTCACAAAGGTCCTTAACGTATTCTTTACCGTATTCACTGCGCTTACGGACATACGCCAGAAGATTGCCGATTCCGAAGAAAGGGTTGGCGAATTAGCAACCGTTGCGAACAAACAGGCCGACAAGCTGAGGGACTGGATGGGCACGCCCTATATGGAATTGCCGGTTATGGATGAGAAGGGTATTCCCATGGATCCAAATGTGCAGGACTTCGCCTACACATTCTATGGCCTTTTCTCTCCACCGAAGGACATGCATGACCGCAGCCCGGAAAGCTACGGCGAGGTTGAGGTAAATGAATATATGGGGCCGATATACCGGTCAAAAAAATCAAACTACATCGAATTCATTGAGGAATGGAACAAGAACATAGGCTATGACGTGGTGGAGCTAATCAAGGAGATGCCGGTAACCGCCGCCACATCGCCCGTGGAGATAGACCTTGACTACGGGTCCCCCTCGGATAAGTTACTGGCTAACAACCCAAGTCCCATATGTAAGGTCAAGGGCCTTTTCAGAACGAATGAGTCCAAAGGGAAAGAGGGATGGGCCCCGCTTGAAATGCCCTATGAGGGCCATGAGGTCATGTGGACTGAAATCTTTGGAATCACGCCCGATATTGAGATGAGGAACCCTGACTGCGATATTCTAATCTATAACTTCGCAAGTGAAGTGGAGGATACGTATCTTGACCTGACAGAACTTCTGAACGACGACAACTATCAGGTGCAATACCGCGAGAGGGCCGGCAATGACATAACCGGTGAAATGCTATCGGATTACTGCCAGGCGTGGTTCATTGATGCCGGCGAGGCGGCCTCAATCACAGCGGCTGAGATTGGCGCCATAGGCGACTTCCTGGACGGGGGGGGCAGCGTCTTGCTGACAGGGGACCTGGAATCATTTTCGAATATGGGGCAGATAGCCGCAGGATTCGGCGTTGAGATTTCGGGATTGGAACTCGACATTCCAACGGCTGCGCAGTGCATCGACATTCCAACGGCTGCGCAGTGCATCTACCCGTCATTCATTGCGCACGATGTTACGAACGGGGTCACGAGCATATCATCGCATGGCATATTCATCAATAGTTCCGACTTTGACGCTGACGAGATATGCACCCATTCCAGGGCCCCCTGCACAATTGTCTCAGATGATGGTGGAGGTGGGGGGAAGATGATATTCGACAGCTCCTCGAAGAGGTTTTCAAGCGTTCTCGAATGCGAGAATTCCCGCTATGCGCTCAACATTGCAAGGTTCTTATCCCTTGAGAGGTGGTCAAAGACGGGTGACATAAAGGTATATGCCGGCGGGGGCTGCACCAGATACCATGAGGGAACGAACATAGAGGACCATCGCCTATACTGCGAGAATCCACTGACCCTGACAGAGGGCGTATGGAGTCCCAAGAGCTTTGATACGGACCTCTATTGCAGCTGGGTGAGTAACAAGACAGTATGCTGGAAGGGAGGCAACGACAGGGGAACGGCGGGATGGTACCACGGCCCGATAGAGGACTGGGTTAACGTAACGGTCGTTTATGAGGACGAAGACGACATCGAACACAGGGACTCATACGTGGAGAAAGGAAAGCCCCACATGGACGATGAGGACACGGTAAACTCATACTTCGTGGTGGATGCAGAAATCCCGAAGGAGGCGAGAAACCTGAGCATCGAGGCAAAGTACTCCTGCAATACGACATTCAACAGGCAGGTTTATCATGTAACATGTGTGGGAGCGTGTCTATTTGAGACGAATGCGGGTGATTCGAATACATGTTACTGCACTCCTGCAGGCTGTTGGTATAACAATGGAAAGAACGTCGGTTGCGAACCGGCAAATACCGAGACCATCATAGACACCTCTTCAGTAACGGATACGTGGGACGAGATAGACAGCTGGATGGACGCCGATGCGCTGGTGCGCGATGGCGAAATGACCAGTCTCGGGGTGGACATGGACGGCGCCATCAGGCCATATGGCGATGAGGGATGGACGGCTGATTTGACCCTGAGGGCGACCCCTGACATAATATCGGGCTTTTCGATGACGGTGGGCGAGCACTCATTCATTAACTTCCGGGAGAACTTCTATCCTGTGAAGCACGAGATGTTTCGCAGGTACTCGGCATCCGGGCCTGATAAGAAGGAGTACAACATCATTGACAGGTATGGCCTTGATTCTTCGGAATACGATTATCTGCGGCAGTGCAAGGAGATATGCCTGTTACAGGAGTGCGAGTGCCCGGATTCAATACTTGAGCCGTTTTGCTGGGACATGCTCTCGGATACGGGGTACAGCGTCAGGACCGACTGCGCGTGCCTTCCAAGAGAGGGCCAGGAGGACCTGTGCGCTTCCGGCAGGAGCTTCCAGGAGGATGTTGGCATATACTATGATTTCGTCAGGCTTACCGCCTATGATATGGATGAGATGAGCCTGATGGGCAATACCCTCGCAAAGACAATCTCCAGGGGACTGCTCACTGTCAATGAGATAGATAAGGGGAATGGCCTCTATCCAATCTCCTTCACGACAGGGACAATGACGCACGAGGAGCCGGGTGAAACAATACACGTGACCGAGGATGAGCTCAGGAATGCGAAGATTATCGCATATACGCCCTTTGAGGCAACGGAGGCCAAAAACCTCTCGGAATGGATAGTATAGCGAATTGCCTAAATAATTGAACTTTTAGCTTAGGCAATGTGACTGAATTCCTCTTTGGAATTCAGACACGTGTCTGATTTGCTTTGCAAATCAGCCACATTCGATATATGCAATTGCGCATGCAGCCTATGAAAGTTCAAAAACATGCGCAATTGCCTATAGAGGGGTAGGGTTCAATAAATTCAAGAAGATGAATTCAAGGCTATTGACGGGACTTTGCATCCTGCTGCTCGTTGCATCTGGCGCAACTAGCACAGGTGTGACTATAACATACAGATCGAGGATAGACTATCAGGTGACTCCCAGAAAGTATGTCAATAAGGATAAGGAGGTTACCATCACGGTAATGGTGATGGGCAAGACGATAGCCGAGACTGAATGGAAACCGGTCATCGGCACGGTCAAGGTAGAATCGGAGCCAACGAATTCTGACATACCCCCCACCATTCTAAGCAAGGGCACAATCACATTCACTCCGGTGGGCGACACATTGATTACGCTGACATACGATGGCGACGATACCCACGAGGGCTCACGGGAGGAAATTCTAATCGGGGTACTTCACTTCTCCTCCCCTCTCGTATCTTCACAATTTATCATGCTGTTCATAATACTTATAATTGTGCTGTTCTCTTATCGCCTTTTTACCAGGGGCAAGCTTGACGTGAAGTCCCTGTGGGGGGAGATCAGGGGTGAGTAAACTACCCCGCCCTTAGAGGACGGGGCTTTCCATAGTATTAGATTCACAATGTACAACATTAGAACCCAAAACATCATTGGAACGCAGAAGTTCGTTTATTTGGAATAGAGGTGTCACTAATCTATATACTTATGTTCCCATATATTAATATGAAACTAAAAGAATTACCCTTAGACAAGTTAAAGGAAGAATACAACACCGGTGGAACTCTACGAGAAATAGCTAAAAAGTATGGTGTTGGCACTACCACAATACATAGACGATTAAATGGACAAACAAGTATGAAGCCCCAAATAAGACACTTCAAACAACTACAACATCTAATCGGGAACAATTTAGATAAAGGATGGGTTGTTGGGTTTGTGGATGGAGAAGCAAATTTTAGTATCATTGTTCACAAAAAAAGAGGATATGTTAGTGGAAAAAAGGTGTTTCCGACATTCAATATCGCTCAAAATAAGAAAGATATTTTGTTAGAGATAAAAAAGTTTTTTGGTATTGGAAGTGTTTCAAAAAAAGGTAAAGATGGAGTTTACTCTTATCGTGTTAATGGATATACTTCTTGCGAATTTATAAAAAGATTTTTTGAAGAAAATCCGTTACGCGTAAAGCAAAGAGACTTTGAAGTATGGAAAAGCATTATTGATGTTGTTATAGAAAAGAAATATTTACTAGCGAAAGAGGATATTGAATGGATAGAAAAAACAAGATTCAAACGAAGGTAATGTCTGTTTGCAGTAATATAGCTCTTTGCATAGTTCTAACCAGTAACATATTAGAACATAACTATAAATCTGGAGGTATGGGCAAATTCCTTGTGCTATCCCCCCTGATTGCTTACACTTTGGTTTGAAAGTGTAATTGATGTCAGGAGGGATAATATGGAGCTTTCAGTAGATCAACGGTTTTGGATTGTTAAGCGGCGTTTGCAAGGCGCAAGTGTTGTGTTTATCTGCCATCAGGCAGGTATTAGCAGAGATACATTTTATCGCTATTGGCGTAGGTTTCAGCGTGAGGGGTGGAAGGGTCTTGGGACCAAGTCCCAGAGACCTCACAAAATCCATCGAACACCTCAGGAAACTGTTGATTTGATAATAAAGCTTCGCAAGACTCATGGATGGGGTCCTTGCCGGATTGAAGGTTACCTCAAGCAAAAGAAATTAGATGGCATCAAGCCCATCGGCCATAACACGATCTACAGAATCATCAAACAAGAAGGCCTCAATAGCCCCATCAATGAACCTCGAAAAGCGGTTGGTAAAACACGTTTCCAGCGCACTGAACCAAATCAAATGTGGCAGACGGACTGGAAGCTTACAAGAGATGATGAGTGGCTGATCACCTACTTAGATGACTATAGTAGGTTCATACCTGCAAGTGATGTGTTCGATAACGCAAACACAGAGAACTCATTAGACGTCCTGAAGCAGGCCATAAAGGAGTATGGTAAACCAGAGCAGATACTCACCGACCAAGGCGTACAATTCTACACCTGGCAGGAAGGCGGCAAAACCAAGTTCACAAAATATTTGGAACGCAAGAAGATACAGCACATTGTAGCAAGCAAGAGACGACCGACAACAATAGGTAAGGTGGAACGATTCAATGGATCATACGAGCGAGAAGCATGGCGATATCCAAACCATCAGGAGTACATACATCATTATAACTACGAGCGTCCGCACCAGGCGCTGAAGTATTTAACGCCTGCGGACGTATACTTCAAATGAGTGTAAGTAGTCTCAGGGGATAGCACATTATGGGCAAATTCCCCCCCTCCCTGACGGAAGGGGTCTCCTTTGCCCGTTTTAGATGAAAATGGACAAAAAGATAATCACACTGCTGGTAATACTCGCACTTGCCGCGTCAAACCCTGCCGCCGGCGCTTCCGTAAAAGGAAAGGTCAAGGATATTGGGGCTAACTACTGGAAGTCAGGGGATTTGCTCAGCGAGGAGATGCTGGATGCAGGCAGGTCTGTTATCCTTTTGGCAGCCGGATATTCTTTCCTAATAGAGGCCACCTCAGACCTCGCAAGTAACATAACCGGCCACATACTCCGGAACCCCCCCGTTTATTCCGAGGGGTTTAGGGGCATGATTGGTTTCTTTATCGGCCTGATTCAGCCGTTCTATATCATTGCCATAATCCTGACCGCGTTCTACATAATGTTCGTTTCAGACTCCTATGTACAAAGGTCAAGGGCGAAGTCCATGCTGGCGAAGCTGGTGGTCGGTCTGATAATCACGTCTTTTTCACTACCTCTCCTGTGGGCGTTCTTTGGCATGTCAGAGGCCGTAACCGCATCAATCCTGAGCCAGGGGATGGTGGACAGAGCCGTTGAAGAGTACAATGCTGCCCTATGGAGCTCATACAAACTGCTGGTTTTTTCCCTTGTCCTGAGCAATCTTCAATTTGCCAACCAATTTCTTAAGAATCTTCCAAAGGCTGCGCCGCCTGATGGAGCGGGGGATACAGTTAACGTAGAAGCATTCAAAAACTTCGTTAAAACCGCCAAAATCAAGGGCGATTTACGCAGAAGCATACCCCCTCTCCTGTTATTCGGCATGCTTTTTGTGGGCATGTATATGTTAATCTCCATCAGGTATGTGATGGTAATGATATGGGCCCTTATGTTCCCGTTGATGGTATTCTTCCTGTCCTTTAATGCTACCCGCAGGATAGGGCGAACTATGATGGAGCAGACGTTGCTTTGG
This sequence comes from Candidatus Altarchaeota archaeon, assembly GCA_018897475.1. GTDB lineage: Archaea > Altiarchaeota > Altiarchaeia > IMC4 > QMZM01 > WALD01. The sequence continues at coordinate 5,733 of JAHIKS010000055.1, read as the reverse complement.
ACAGTCCTGCAGACGTTCTATGCAATTACCTTCACCGCTGTTGGGGCAGCCCTGACGATAACCCCCCCCCACATGTATAACGCATATGCCATTCAATATAGCGGGTCGTTCGAGGGCGTACCCCAGCTTTTATTTCATTTCAGCTTTTTCACAGGGGTTGCCTGCATGGTATTGTACCTTGGCCCGATAGTACTTTTCAACCTCTTCCAGAAGCTTTTCCCGCCATAAATTCCTGCGAAGGGAGCAGTATTTCACGCTAACAAAGCAAAAAAGGAACCACAGGTTACGCAAGATTTTCTGCGTTAATCTGTGATAATCTTGCGGTTAAACAAAATAGGAGGTAGAGGCAGGTTCGCTATTGCCGAGCTTGCGAAGATGCAATGAGAAAAATAGCGGTTTTGGTGGCGTGGTTGTTGCTCATAGCAGCGATAAATTTCATCCTGTTAAATACGGATGCCGTATCTACTGTTAAGGGAGGGTGGACGACGAACCTGGCAGGCGCATCCATTACTGTTGGCAAGGGGTATCTTTTTTCACGCGTTGGATATTCGTACGCCACCCGGTACAAGAGCCTGCTCAGGGACAATCTTTTGGATTTCATCTCCATGAATCCATCACCTGTGGGCTCGGCGTCCCTGAGAAGTGCAATGGGCTTCTTTATTCATCTTATCCAGCCGTTTTATGCCATTGGAATAATCGTGACATCCTTTTACATAATCTTTGTATCTGCATCACCTGGAAACCGGTATAACGTCAAGTCCATGCTTACAAAACTGCTTGCAGGCATGGTAGTAATATCGCTATCCCCTGCGATACTTGAGCTATTCCTGTCTGTGTCAGGAGTCCTCACAGGGGTCATTTTGGGACTCACCGACGCAAATATTTTCCTGGATGTAATGGATAACGTCCTTGAGAGCCTGGACGCGATATTTATGATGTTATCCCTTGTTGACCCGAGCCTGGGTTTCCACATCATGCTGCCGATAATGTTCATAGTCTGGGGAATCTTCAGCATCATTTTTTTGAGATACGCCATAGTAACGATGCTCTGCATTATATTTCCACTTGCCGTATTTCTCTACTCCTTTGAGTTCACAAAACCGCTTGGCAGGAATATGCTGGAGCAGATGATTCTCTGGACGGCAATTCAAGAATTAAACGCCGTTGTCATTGTCGCAATCACAGTCGTCCTTGCAACGAGACCTGAGAACTTCATGGTCATAAAGCCACTTCTTACTCCAAACTTTGACCTCCTTGCACTGGCATCGTGCACGGTGTTCATCGTAGCGCCCCTGATGGTGGTGCGTTTATTTAGAAATTTCCTCCCATAAAATGCACAAAAAGATTATTGTCCTGGTCGCGGTATTCCTGCTCCTGGTGAGCAACGCGGATGCTACACTTACAGGGAGTATTAAGGGGCTGCTAAACACGCTGGCTGGACTATGCGACCTCCCCCTATTGGGTAAGGTTGGCGCATATCTTGGCGAGCTTACGTCGCATCTGACACTAATGTTAACGAGAGCGTTAGTGTTCTCGCTTATATACTTCAATATAGGGGATGAGGACATGTTCTACAACAACGTAAGGGAGTCGGTCATGAACAACCCCTCGCTCTCTCCCGGGATTGAGAACGTTATTGGAATCTTTATCAGCTTGCTGCAACCCGTCTATATCCTTGCGATAGTACTGACCGCCCTGTATCTCCTGTTCATGCACTCATCCATCGAGGGCAGGGCAAAGGCAAAGTCGTTGCTTTTCAAACTTATCGTCTCGCTGTTGGTCATTTCCATTTCGCTTCCCATCCTGCAGGCCTCAATAGCCGTTTCAGAGAGCTTAACCGATACAATACTGAACCTTGTAGACCTTGATATGATACGGGAAATTCTGCATGATGGCATGTATGGTTCGTGGTGTTTGATGATGAAGATGGGACTAATGAATAGCGACCTTGTTATTACGTTCTATATGATGCTATACAGTGTTGGAATGTGGGGCCCCTACATGGTAATCGGTTTGAGGCACATAATGCTCGCGTTCTTTTTCATGCTCTTTCCAATATCGGTCGTTTTGTATTCCTTCAGCCTGTCAAGAGGGCTTGGGAGGAGGATGATCGAGCTAACAATCGTTTTTTTGTTCGTTCAGGTATTTATGGCGGTCACATTGCTTGCGATATCCGTTGGAACCCACATAAACCCCAAGGAAATCCCCGGTTTGGAGGTTCCTGAGACAAGCTGTGGCCTGACTGGAATATCCGGGCTGGATTCAATAGTCGGCGCCTTGGGCAAGGGCAGGACCGACATCCTCTCATTTACTCTCGGGGTAGTGGGCCACATCTTCTTCATGACCGCGCCGCTTATAGCCCTCAGGTGGTTCAAGGGCTTTTTGCCATAGACGATGATTCAGCCGGATAATACGGGGAAACCTGCGAAGGGGAGAGGGACAAAGCCGTTAGCGCTTGCGGTAATGCTGATTCTTTTTCTGAATCTATTCGCATTGCAGGTTTGCGCCAGAGGATTAAAGGGGGACTTGCTGAAACCGGTAGTTGATGAGACAATAAGGGGGGGCATCAGGGGAGCCGTCATACGCGTGGCCTCAGTCGTTAAGAATTTCTTATATAGCGTTTATGACAACCTAATCCTTTTGATTTTGGCCAACCCCCCCATAACCGCGATTAACGGGTTCATGGGTTTCTTTATAAGGCTGGCGCAGCCGTTTTACGTCCTGGCCATAACTCTTCTGGGGTTCCAGCTGCTATTCATCTCTACATCACCAGAGGAAAGAGCACGGGTAAAAATGCTCTTTGGGTGGCTCCTTGCCTCTCTCGTAATGGTCTCATTGTCCCCGCTTATCATGCTTTTGCTCATGGAGACCTCCAGGATGTTTGCAACAGTTGTCCTTGGGATTGCCGACCCGAATCTTGGCATCCATGCAATGAAGGGCAACACCGATGTTCTCTTTGACACGTTCAAGGCGCTCAACTGGATTGGGAAGGACTACGGGGTGGAGATTGCGGTTTTGGATTTCAGCTTTTTGAAGGTCCTGTATTTCATACTGATGCTGAGATACATGATGGTTGGCCTGTGGGGAATTCTCCTGCCGGTTACATTATTTTTTTATTCCATCAAGGCGTCCAGGGGCCTGGGGAAAAGCATGTTCGCCCAGACGATAATGTGGACATTCATGCAGGTTGCCTGGTCAATAGGCCTGATAGCGATAGCCGTGTCGTTCGCAGGCATTCAGGAGGTCTATCCGCAGTTCCCTCTCATGTACATACATCTGGCAAGCTTCTTCCTCTTTTTCGCATCGCCCATGATTATACTCGGGGTCATGGGCTGGCTGGAGATCGGCTTTCACATCTTTGGAACAATGGCGTCCGCACCGGTCTCTCGGGGGGTAGGTTTCGTGGTTTCGGCAAGCGTATCAAGGGGCCTGGCTGAGGAGGAAGAGGTGATTATAAAACCGGTATCTTAAGATGAAAATTTACAAACTGTCGGTGATAATGGGGATGCTGATAATCCTCTCAGGGCAGGCAGCGGCCATAGCGTTAGCGGCGGTCCCCGTAATTCTAGCCATTATACGGCAGATGCTGGCATGCATTGTCATGAAAGCGGCCCAAAGCTCAACGAACCTGTATATTCTCTACCAATTCCTTGACAACACGGTAATCAACTCCATAAAGGAAATGCTTGCAACAGACTCGCTCAGAGACCTCATCCTCTTTCCAGAGCCCGGCATTATTGCAGACCCCGTTATCGTAAACCTTGTTGAGTTCCTTACCCACCTCATGATACCGTTTTACACCCTGCTCGTAGCTTCAACGGCATTTTATCTGCTGTTCACATCCGGCTCGATTGTAGGGCGGGCAAGGGCCAAGTCCACGCTGATAAAACTGATTATTGCCGTCGTGGTTACAATCTTTACCGTTCCCATCATACAACTTCTCCTGGACATATCGAGGAAGATCTCGCACATAGTGCTTGGCTTTGCGGACATAGGTTTGGCGTCGAAGCTTTTGATAACTACGGCGGAATCATTCAGCGACGACCTCCTATACTTGTTCCTGGCTTCCTACTGGTCGGGCTTCGCCATATTCGCGCTGTTCTCGACTCTCGCCATTGGAATGTTTGTCATACTCATTCTAAGATTTTATATGATTGTCCTATGGACCATTCTCTTCCCCGTCACTATACTTCTGTATGCCTTCCATCCGCTGAGGAGGATGGGCTCTGTCATGCTGCAGCAGACAATCCAGTGGATTTTTATGCAGGTCGTTGTTTCATTTCTTTTGGTTTCCATAGCTATCGGAGTAGAATCCCTGCCGGCCCACTTCCTTGCGAATTCATATTTCATGACAGCCCTTGGAATGGTTTCATTCTCACTTTTCATAATACTGCCTTTCATGACGATGGGCCTTATGGACATGATGGCCGTGGTAACCAGGTTCGGCGGGATAGACATCTCAACCAGCGGCCTGATAACCATAGTTGATGAGATGACGATTGAGGAGGTGGGGACGCAAGAGATAACTCCCCCCTCCCCGGTCAAACCCTTTTAGCCCCCCTACACCCAATTTAAGCTATTATACCAATATTCATATGATGGAACTGGATATCGATGAGATGGGATACAAAAGAATTGTGGCCATGGTGCTGATTGCAGGGATTCTGGCGGTGTTCTACTCCCTCCTTATGGGCATAAATCTCGTGGTCAGCTTTCTTGCAATGATTCTTGCAGTTTTCGGCAGCTACTATGTATTCATGTCCTTTCTTGAGGAGGAGAAGCCCCCTGACTTGCCGGAGGGCGAGGAGATTATCCTGAGGACTCTTGACAAGGGGAGAATTCTTTTTCCGAGGGGAATGGGAAAGGTTCTCGGAAGGGACTCGCAAACTGATTTGAGCATCTATCTCACCAACAGGAGAATCATCGTGAATTCCAGGGGGAATGAGCAGGTGCTGAGCATACCTCTCACGTCCATCAGGAGCTACGACAAGGAGAAGAAACTCATGGCCACCTACATACGGCTCAGGTACATCGACGAGAATGGCAAGGAGAAGGACTCCCTGATGATTGTCGGCAACCCCGACAGGTGGATTCACAGGATGGGAGAGTTTGGTGTCGGCCTTAGAGCAGAGACCCCAAAAAAGCCGTCTGGTTCCAGGGACATGAACCAAATCAAGAGCTCGGTAGGAGAATGAAGCCCCGGCATTTACTCATAATAGCTATGGTCGGAATCCTTCTGGTCCCTTACTCTTCCTCTGACGAGTTTGTCAAGTGCACATGCACTGGAAAGTGCCAGGGCAGGGATGTGAATCAGAGCGCTACAAAACTTTATGAGGTATTTTCCATAAGCGAGGAGGAAGAATGCTTTCAAAGAGCCAAAAAGGCGTTTGGAGGGCACTGCGGCAGCCTGGCGCAGTGCAACTCCGGTTGCGCTGAAGCCAGCAAAGTACCACTAAACTTTGATTGCGGAGGTGACAAACGTGCTGGGGATAAATGCGGGCTTGCTAACGGCTGCGGAGAAAACTGCGGGTGCGATTCAGATACTGATACGTGCTGGCCACTGGCCATACCCGAAGCCTCCACGTGCTGCAAGGACTGGTGCTCGGGCTTCTTAGCCGATAAACCAGCCTACTATGGCTGCATCCAATCCTGCGAAGCCGGATGCAGGACCAATGATTTGACCAACCAGTTCATATCCGTCTTCCAGTACATCGCGGTCGTCATAGCGGCAAT
>JAHIKS010000054.1 GCA_018897475.1 Candidatus Altarchaeota archaeon | reverse complement strand
TCACCAGTCTTCAAGGCTATCCAGAGTTCCTCTTTCTCTTCCTCCTTTCCTTCAATCCTTAGGGCCTTTATTCTATCAAGGGGAGTCTCAAACAGAATCTCGGCAGGTTCTTTTCGGAGCATGAACACTCTCCTGTTGGTCAGATAGATATAGCCCGCTCTCCATGCACTGTAGATGCCCTCTTTATAGTGGCAGGTCCCGAATTCCCTAAGAACCAGCTCCTCCCCCACAAGCAGGACAGGTTCCTTCCCCTTTATGTGCTTCCTCTCATAGGCCCTGACTGCCGCATCCCAGTCCCTCATTATGCCATATTCGAGCATCGTCTCCATCCCTGCAATGGCTGCCCTGAGGTTAACTCCAATCAACGGAACCCCTGATAGGGAGATGATGACATCTGCGTGTATAACTAAGCCTTTGTCCAGTACCCTATCCAGCAAATCCACGAGCGTGGCGTGTCTATCTCGGGTTGGTTCCATTTTAGCCAGGAGTTACGAATGAGTAAGGCGGCCAGGGGCCAGTGAATCTAACGGAGAAACCCTTCATCTTATTGATTTCCCCCAACTCTTCCCCAAGTTCCGAGCTTTTATCCTTATACACCAGACATGACAGGTTTATTAGCATCTGCCCTTCCTCCACTTTTTTGGTCTTTTCCACCCGTATATCATCAACATATCCCTTGATCTTGCCATAAAACTCCTTGAAGCATTCATCGGCCTTCTTTTCCATCTCCTTTCTTATTGCGTTTTCCAGCTTTTGTTTGTACATATAAGCGGTTCCTTTTGGTTTTGACTCCATTTCATCCTTCAACTTTTTTATATCTCGATGTTCCTCAAGAATCTCCTGGCTTATCAGCGTGGGGTTCCAGAATACCTGTACCCCGTACTCTGCCTTGTCCTTCACCTTCTCCATCCTCTGCTTTAGGTTATCGTAATCATCTTCAAGCCATTTCTTAAGGTTATCGTCGGCACTAATATCCCCCTCACCTTTAATGATGGTATCAAACCCTAATGGAAGCACGGTACAGAATGTTTCCCATGCCTTGTCGACGACATTCTGGTGTGTGATTACCCATTTTTTAACTATCTCTTCGTTCTCGGATTTGTAAGGTTCAGGGGAACAGTCATGGACAACAACACAGAGGCCCTTGTAGAGAATGGTGTAAACATCGTTCCCTTCTATCCCCATACAACCAAAGCTTACTGCTTCGTTGCCCTCTGCCACGCAGTACAGATATATCCCATCTGCATTATCTTGAGACATTTTGCTCACCTCTCTTGAGTTCCATCTCTCCGGCTTTCTCTTTCCACCTTTCCGGATTTATCATTTTATTGAGTAGGTCATCAACAACGTCATCAAGACCGTCCCTTACCACCCTAACAGACTCTGTGACCCCTTGCTCTACCTTGATGTCCTCAATGGCTTGATCAAGCTCCTCCAGAGCCAGGCCCAGCCGTTCGATTTCCTCCTCTGTCAAAGAGCCGGATTCCATCCTCCGGACTGCCTGCAGCTTTAAGGCGTCCCTTATCACCTCCGTTAATGCGATGACTAAACCCAGGACGCCATGCTTCAGATTACTCTCATCTATGTCGACTACCATTTTTTCTCAGCCTTACCTCCAAAACACCGTTCTTGTACGTTGATCTCACCTTGTTTTCTACTGTATAAAACAATGGTATCCTCTTGAGATATCCATCTGCAGATATCCTGAGCACGTCGCCTTCCACATCCACCTTAATGTCCTCTTCTCTAACGCCCGGAAGCTCCGTTATTACTACTAGGTGGTCTTTTTCATCAAAGATGTCCAACGCATCATTCATCTCTTCTAGAGGCAAATCCTCTGCCAGCCACCAGTTGAAGAGGATTTTATCTCCCGTGAAGGCATCAATCCTGGATTCCTCAAAGTTGAGCATTGGCTTCCCAAAGATTTCTTCTGCCTTGGGATTTATTACGTCCCTTACTCTCGTCAAAACGTCCTGATCTGTCGCAGCATGTATAAGGGTGGCAAGTTCCCTTATGCTGGCATGCCTGTTCCTAAGGAAATAACAAACAATCTCCTTGCTCCTTTCATCCAGGAAATTCATGAATCTGCTGAAATTGGTTTCTTCATCTCTAGAAATACTCAGATCTTTGCACAATCTGCTGAATTCTTCAGATGTCTCCCCCAGCAAATCCCTTGTCTCAGGGCAATTCTGAAGTGCAAGAACAAGAACCTTTGACATATGCTTATCAGGCAGTGAACCATCCTCTTTCCAGCCCCGCAATGATGTTAGCGTGCAACTGAGATCCTTTGCTAATCTCTTCTCGTCATATCGCTTCAGGAGAATTTCTAGAACATCATGTCTGGTATCTGAGGGTAAGAACATTGACAGTCTTCTCACAGTATTTCCAATCTTTCCATCCATCTTTATCAGGATCAACGACCATTCTAAGGCATTACCTTAATCTCCTCCTTCATCAGCTTAGCCTTCGCACTCTCCCATCCGCACCAGGGGCATGATTCATCCATCAACTCTACCATTGGAACCTTCTTCTCGCACTGTGGGCAGGTCTCTTTCTCTATCTGTGCCTCCTTCCATGCTGCTGTTTCTACATTTGTTCCTGATGGAAATTCCAAGCCATACTGGGCTGCGGTAGCAAACGAGGCCAGGGCCGCCCTTATCTTAATTCCCAGTAATTCAACGCCTGAGACGGAAACAGTAATGTCTGCATTAACAACAAGCCCTTTCTCCAGAATCCTGTCAATAGCCCCGCTCAAACCATTATCCGAGTCTCTTTCAGGCGCAAAAACCTCCATCCTTGATTCTTCTCTTACGGCTTTCATTCTTTCTTCAAACCTGCAGACAGGTTCATTTATTGAACATGAAATTCCTTCCGTTTAGGAGTGTACCATAGCCTTGTTCTAACCATGGAGTGCCCTCACCTTCTCATTTAAAGGTACCATAGTCCCATTCTAACCATGGAATGCCTTTGTGAACCTATCCTGGCATTTCCGCATCTTTCCTACACCCCTCTTCATCACCTTTTGTTTGTCTTCAATCCACTCCTGCAGTTCCTCGACACTTTTCTCCATTTCCCTGATAGCCTTCTCGTTTTCCTCTGTCAGCTCTGTAATGGCTGCATGCATCTCTGCAGATTTCTCCCTCAGAGCATCGTCTATATCCTTAACTGAGTCCATACGCAATTCACTTCTTCCCGAACCTGAACTTCCTTTCCTCCTCGAAGGTTTCCTTGTCCTCTTCGATTGCGGGGCGGTAATTCCAGCCGCACCAGGGACAGCCCTCCGCCTTTAGGTCTTTTGACCTCTGTTCCTTGCCGCACAGCGGGCAGGGAACCTTAGCCAGTAAGTCCTTCCACGCGGGGGTATCCAGCTTTGTACCCTCCGGAAAATCCAGACCGATCTGTCCCGCGGTCTTAAAGGAGCTGAGAATCACCAAGGCATTCAAGTCCAGCAGGTCAAGGTCATTTAAAGCCAGATAAGCATTCGTATCTATCACCACTCCCTTGTCCAGCATCCTGTCCAGGACCTGCTTCAAACCTTCCTTATTCTGGGGCCTCAGACTTGCCATTCTATCCAAAGCTCTTTGCCATCCGCGCATTGAATCTCGCAGCATTGTGTTCCCAGTGGCTCTTCCATCGCGCAGCCCTTGCTCCCCACTTGGCAGACTTTCTATTCCATCTTCCGTGTTCCCTGGCAATCCTAGCATTCTTTCTAGCATCGAATTTTCTCCCAACCGAGGATTTCTTCAAATTAAACCTCTTATTCCAGAGCGCGATCTTTCTCTCCAGATAGCCTGTCCTTCCTGACTTTTTCTTCGCCCTCAGGGCATCCTTCGCCTTCCTGGCAGCCTTTACTGCCCCGTACTTTGCGTGGTCCATCTTCTCATCTCTCGGGGTGTTTATGGCCCCACCTCCTGGCCTGCCTCTGCCACTTACTCTTTTCCCTTGCGAACCTGTTCATGTTCCTCTCGTCAGATTTCTTCTCCTTCTGCTTTTCCTTCCACTTAAGGTAGTCAAGTCTCATTCTAACCATAGAACGCCTTTGTAAACTTCTCCTGGCATTCCTTCGTCTCCTCTACCTTCCCCCTCATCTCCTTTTCTTTGTCCTCAATGCCCTTCTGGAGTTCCTCGATGCCTTTCCCCATCTCTCTGGCAGCTTTTTCATTCTCCTTTGTCAGCTCTGCAACGGCCGCCTGCATCTCGGCAGATTTCTCCCTCATGGCATTCTCTATATCTTTAACCGATTTCAATTCAATTCACCTCAAAATTAATCCTATTTAATGAATCTATACCTCATACTTCTCTGCTCTGTGATTCCACTTCGCTCTCCGCCTGTCCCACTTGCCAATCCATCTGGATTCTGCCGAAACCTTTCTTCGTTCCAACTCGTCAATCCCTGTGACCTCCTCCCCCCTGTTGTGTCCCACGACCGCTCTCTCATTCTCGGTTTCTCTCTGTTTCAGAATCCTCTTCCTTTGGGCTTCGAGCCTTTTTTGCTCTATGATATGCCGTTCTTCTGCCGTCATTTTTATTTTTTCACCTCTTTGATAAAACGATTATTTTGCAAAAGCCCCTTACTCGAATTTCCTCGCCCTATTCTCCCACTTCGCTCTCCTTCTACCCCACTTTCCGATCCATCCCAGCCTTGCAGCCCTGCCCGCCCTCGTCCTCTCAAGGTCCATTTGCTCCAGAATTCTCTTTCTTTGTTCCTCCACCCGCTCCTTTTCGATGTTCACCCTTACCTTCTCAATACTGTGTCTCTCACCTACCTCCTCCCGTATCTCCTCTTTTTTCCTTTTTTTATCCAGAGCGATTCTTTTTTTCTGTTGTTGAAGTCTTTTCTGTTGTTCAGACAATCGGTCCATATAATCCAAGTCTCTGCTCATTCTATCCCTCCCGTTTACCCTTTGCTTCTCTAGCCTTTGCTCTCTCCTCCATCTCTCTCTCAAGTATTATGGTTGAATACTTTGGAGAGTAGGTTGTCCTTTCTGCAAATTCAAGCTTTGGAACCGTTGAGTGTTTTACTGAGTAGGTAGTTGCTTCAGCAAATTCTGGCTTTGGCACTGTCTTGTGTTTTGGCGAGTAAGTAAGAGAATCCCCAAACCTTGGATCTGACACTGTTGAGTGTTTTGGTGAGTAACTCATTGCTTCCCTAAACTCAGGGTCGGTTATTGTTGATCGTTTTGGTGAGTATGTGCTGGATTCTGCAAATTGCTTTGAGGGCATTGTCTGATGAGAATATAACATCTTCCCATGAGACCTTTGTCGTTCTCTCTTCTCCTTCTTTCGGGTATCTATTAATTCCCTGTTCTTATCTATAATCGGTTTAAGTACCATCTCCTGTCTTTCTCTTTGTGCCCTATTTATCTCCTTCTGCTTTCTCTGTTGTAGCCTTATCTTTTCTCTGACTTCTTTCACTATTTCTCTTTGTTTTTTCTGTTGCTCTCTCACAGTCGCCCTTGCCTTTTCTTTCTGTTCTCTCCCTATCTCTTTTATATCCCTCCGTCGCTTTTCAACTTCAGCACTACGTGCCCTCTTCTTTTCCCTCATATGTGGTCGAGTTTCCTCTCTTAATTTCTTTTCGAACGCATCAACTGACATTGTCTGTTTTCTTTTGTTTTCTCTTTGTTTTTTTGTCAATTGTTTGTTTACCATCTTCTTTATCAGCATTAATTCTAAAACTTAACTACTTACTTCCTCCTCCCTCTTTTGTAGTTTTTGCTCTATCTTTTACAGTTGAATGCGTTGTTCCTGGACTCTTCGTTGTTGCATATCTTGTACCTGCTGTCCTTACTGTTGAGTAAAGACACGAATATGTAGTGCCCGATCCCTTCGCTGTTCCTAACATTTCTTCTTTCCCTTTCTTTTTCTCCAAACTATTTGTCTTTGCCATTTTTATCTCCTCTTTGTTTTCTTCTTCCCTCCCCGAGGATGAAACCCACGATGAGGGGGTAAGTCACCAAGTTCAGGTTCCAGTTTGATGGAATAACCATACTTGGCCTTTGCATCAAATCCCCCAACTTCCCCAAATCCGGACGTTTCGGATTCGCCTTTTTTATCCATCTCCTCAAGAAGGTGTAAGAATCCCATTACTGTGCCCTCTTTTTTCTCCTTCTCTTTCACCTCTTCCTTATCTTTATCCGGACTCAACGTCCATCCCCCTAACCTTCAGGGCTATCTTTCGATCTTCCCTCAACCTGGCGTTTATCTTTTCATACTCTTCAGTGGGTATCTCCCCGTACTCGTAGAGCATTCTGTTCGTCTTTATCTTGTTGTTGATTTCATCAATGTTGTACATCTCCTGCTTTGCGGTGTCATGTATCTTCTGGAAGAACTGGCTCCAAGGCTGACCAAGGAGAATTACACCGGTCAAATCTGCCAAGTCGTCAAGAAGGAATACCATTCTATTTACCCTCAAATCTTATAGGGTTGTGATGACTCTATTCAACTTCTCCCTCTGCTACCAGGTCGGACCTGCGCCTCAGAGCGATCTGTTTGTAATCCAATAGTTCACCATTGTCATTAAGTCTGAGCGCATACCTGCCAAGGATATCCTGGGTGTCGGGCACCGATTTCCTCTCGAGCGCCTCAACTACGACCTTCCATTCTTTTCCGTCCTTCGCAACGCTTATGGTACTCTCCGGTTCTTTATTCAATAACTCCTTCACGGCATCAAGGGATTTTTTGCTTATTTTTTTGATTTCATCGGTTGTCATTTTTTGTTAACCTCCTATGGAACGTAGATATAACCTCCATCTTCGAGCAGGACGACATCTATGCTTTTGCCCTTCAACTTCTTAACGCCTTCAGCCAGGTTGTAACCCTTTACATTATCTGTTATCTTATAATGCTTCAGGAAATTGGCAAGCCTCATCCGCCGGGCATGGCTTCCATCGTGGCTTACCGTGTCCACATTGAATGTCCCATCGGGCTTCAGGCAGAAGTAGAAGGTTTCCGTTATCTTCTTGCTGCCTGCTTTCGCGGTTATTATCAGGGCGTCGGTGTCGTTGAAGTGAAGCCCCCTCGGTTTCCTCTTCCAGAGGTCACTAATCTTTGCAATCCTGGCATCCTCAATCGTTGCCTTGGCCTTTTTTTCTGCCATGATAAACTCACCTCACGTTGATTTAGCTGTCGGTTTACTAAGTGCTTCGCTTACCAGCTTCTGCTTCTGATTCAGGTCTTCCGGGCCCTTGACCTTTGTCGCAAGTATGTCTAGGTATAATTGATCTATATTCTTCTCAGCGTATCCATTTGATGCCATAATTCCATTTGCGACCATTATGCATGCTCTTGTTCCCGGCTTCTCGGCATCCGGAACTTTCCTCCTTATGTTTCCAATAACCCTGACTATCTCCTCTGCCTCTGGAGTCGCTATTCTGGTGTGTGCTTCAACAATCTTTATCTCAGTATCAGAGTCATACAGGTCCATGTATATGCCAACGGTTCTGTCAAGCAGCGCATCCTGGGCCCTGTGCACGCCAGCGTACTCTATGGAATTGCTCGTCAGTATCAGATTGAAGTCCGGATGCACCTTTATGTATCTCTCTTCACCGTACTTCGTCGGTAATTCGAGTATCTTCTCTTCAAGTACTGAAAGGAGTATGTTGTTTGCAACCGGTTTTGTCCTTGAGAATTCATTATAAACCAGAGTGTATCCGTACTTGCATGCCAGGGTCAGCGGATTGTCAACCCAATCAGCCTTCAGTATGTCCTTGCCCTTGAATACGTTGTGGATGTATCTGTCCCTGAGGGTTTCAGACTCAATCTGCGAGTAACCGCCTATCAGATCTGTTGTTGTTACCTGATCATCCCCGTTGATCCACACTACCGGCCTGCTAAGGTCTTGTGCTACTTTCATCGCAACAGTCGTTTTTCCACACCCTGTTGGCCCTATGATATGGACTGGATAGCCCGCCCCGAGCCAGAGTTTCACCCTCTCCTCAATGTTCTTCACATTATCCGTTTCGACAAAGTTTTCTATTTCAGGTATCAGGTAGGCCGCTTCGATCCTCTCTCGCTCAAGACCCCCCAGCCCCTCCATCTTTTCTTTCTTCAATTCCTCGATTTCTTTCGCTTCCTTGTCCTTGTGCCACTTTGTGTCTCTCGTCTTGTCGAGCACATGTTTGGACCTTTTCTTTTTTACGTCTCCTGTATCATGGATTGCTGATCCCCTCACCGTCCTTCCGTGTGTACTTTTATATACCATTTAAATCCCTCCGATCACCTTTTTTGTTAGATTGATTATTCAGTTGAGAGTGATTACTTTTTCTTGGAAAATTTCTTTCTCATCTCTTCAACGTCCTTGTTCATCTCTTTCCTCATCTTCTCAATATCTTCCTGCATGTTCCTCACTCCCTTCTCCCTTTGCTTGCCTTTTGCTTCTATCCCTGCCTTGATCTCCTCAATAGATGGCATTCTTCCTTTATCCGTAGTAGAAATCGTCTATGAACTTCCGGGTCTCGTCCTGGAGCTGTTTGACAGATGTGTCAATCTTCTTAACAGCATCATCGTTATCTTTTGCCTGAGCATTTATGTTAGCAGTCTGCGTGGCAACAGCATCATCGTTCTCTCTGGCCTGTGCCTTTATGTTGGCGACCTGCTCTTTTGCTCCGGCCTCTACCTCTTTACACTTTTTGTCTATATCTGCTATCTTAGCCATGACGCCTGTCTTTCCGGGCTTTCTTTCTTTTTCTTCTGCCATTTTTGATTTTTCAATTATTTGTAATTCTAATTCTCACACTTTAAAAAATTAAAATTCTACTATGGCCTAGCCATAGTAGAAATTGTCTGCATACTTATCGTTCTCGTGCACCTGTGCTTTCGTTGCAGCATCCATCTTGGCAACGGCATCATCGTTCTCTCTGGCCTGTGCCTTTATGTTGGCGACCTGCTCTTTTGCTCCGGCCTCTACATCTTTAACCTTCTGTGCCATACTGCCCTGTATCTCTCTTACTCCTGCAGCTATCTTGGCAACAGCATCTGCGTTCTCTTTTGCCTGAGCATCTATGTTAGCAGTCTGCGTAGCAATAGCATCATCGTTCTCTCTTGCCTGTGCCTTTATGTTGGCGACCTGCTCTCTTGCTCCGGCCTCGACCTCTCTGCACTTTTTGTCTATATCTGCTACCTTAGCCATGACGCCTTTCTTTCCGTGCTTTCTCTCAGGTGCCTCCTCCTCTCCTTCTTCAGTGGTCATTTTTCTTTACCTCTTGCAGAAGGGGTTATGCAGGTGCTCCGATGGCCGCTTGTTCTATCTTCGTGATCTCTTCTGCATAGTGCAAGAACGTGTCTACTGATGCAACAACGACTCTGGCCTCAACGGTCAGAAGCTCGATGCCGACCAG
>JAHIKS010000053.1 GCA_018897475.1 Candidatus Altarchaeota archaeon | reverse complement strand
TTCCCTGAACCCGATACTCCTTTTTAACAAAGTCAATAACCTTTTTTCTTATTTCACTCTTTGCAGAAATGTTGGATTTCATACTGTAAATAATTACGATTATGACTATAAATACTAAATTCTATAGGCATAACCATGCAGTTGCTCTATACTTACTCATTAATGAAATCTTTAAGTCTCTTTATCGCATACAACTTTTCTTTTCTACCTATTCTTGCTTGTTCTACAGCGTCTTTTAACATACTTGTAGATTCATCCATCAACCTACGATCTGTGAAATAAGGAAACCCGTCCTTGCCCCCGTGCGTAAAGCTGTATTTAACAGGGTCCTGCCAGCTCGGCTGCGTTCCATAGAGCAGGTCGGATATCAGAGCAAGAGCACGAATTCTCTTCGGACCCATCCCCCGCAGCGAGATTAACTCCTCGTAGCTTCCGGGCTGAATCTCATAAGCCCGTCTGATGACCTCCATCCCTGCCTTGCCGATGTCAACATCGAGAACGGGATGATGTTCTGGCATCGTGAATTCCTGTTCAAACTCAGCCAGCGCCCTCTGGGGATTCTTATTCAAAAATCTTTCAAGATGAACTGGATTGTCCTTCACCAGGTCGAGGCTGACCTTCCTGGTCTCTTTGCTATCGCTCGCAGTCAAGTCAAGCACATCGTTCCCCTTCATGTCACAGCAGATTCCAGCGTGGGGCTCATTAACAAACTCATTGACTCCCTCCCCCAACCAATGATATCTCCTTGCATAGCTATCATTCATTCCCTGCTGCACCACGGCCCAGTCGCCCTTCTCGGTAAGGAAGAAGCAGTGGTGGTACAGCTGATAGGAGTCCTGCACGCAGCCGCTGTCCACCTTGGCTGACAGCTTGCTGGCGTTGATTAATTCTTCAGCCTTCTTGCTTGACAATGAGAATAAATCAGACGCTTTCTCAATATCACCCGGTGTCTTCCTGGACGTACCCCCTTTACCACCACAAACTGCTAGTCCAAATTCCTCAGGATTTATAGCAACTTTCAGTGCACCAGTTGTTACAGTGGTTGTCCCACTTGCATGCCAATCGTAACCTAGGACACAACTGAATGCCTGAAACCAATATGGGTTAGAAATTCTCCTGAGGAATTCATCCTGCCCATTTTCATAGATTATTATATCTGAAATCTCCCCTGCCAGCTTCACCATCCGGTTGAACAGCCATCTCGGTGCCTTGCCGCCGTGCAGCGGTAGATTAACAGTACCGGTTCTCTTCATCAAATAGAATTACTAATATCCAATAATAAAGTCGCAGAGAGCGCGGGAAAACTAATCCAGAAACCCAAACGCCTCATCCACCCTACCAAGCTCTATGCCTGTAGTGCCTAACCCCGTCAGATATCCATTCGAATTCGCAACCAGTCCCGCCTTCACGAACGGGAAGCCGAAATTTACCGAACCGGCCATGCCCTCGACCTTGAAAATCCTCTTCAGGAACTTCAAATCGTCCTCGGCGTCGGGATGAACCAGAAATCCTTTATTCGTTGCAATACAGCAGGAGCCGACCTCCTCATGACCTGCTATCTCCATCACCGTCGCCTTGACCCCGAGGACATCCTCAATCAGATTCGGGTCGGAGATTTTGGGGCTTATCACCGCCCCGCTGTCGTTGCATGCAACAAGATTGCCGAGAGCAGTATGTTTGCCTGGCAGAATTCCAATCTTAACATCAATTTTGGAGAAAAATTTCTCCAGCTCCTTTATCTTCGATTTCAATACAAAATAAGGCAGGAGAATTCCGTTAGAGTTCCCGCAGCAGAACATACCAATCAGGTTGGTGCCATAAATCCTCGTCCTCAGCTCCGGAACCCCTAATGCCTCAATCCCAGGGAATTTCTCCGCAAGAATCGCGTATTTGTCGGTAGCAAATCCCAGAAGTCCAACAAAATCCTCGCCACTAACAGAAACCTGCTGCAGATGCATTTTATTCGGCAAGAGAAGCCTTCACTATGTTATCTTCCCTGACTACTTTAACCTTAACGCTGCGGGGCGGCTTCTTTATCCCCCTGTCCCAGAGGGCTTCGTTTATTGAGGAATCCAGTTTTATTTCCTCTGCCTTTGTATGCCTTACCAGGAATGCCTTCACAATCTTCACGGCCTTGCTTGCCCTCTTGGTTACCGGCACATGGAATGCGTCCCTCAGCGGGATGGTGTATATTGTTTCCTTGTCTTTCATCTTATGTAGCTGCTTGTTTCTCCCTTCACCTCAGTCCTATCCTCCTTCTTGCCTATGGAGACGTTTGGCATGGGAATCGGCGGAGGCAGCTGCACCTCTTTCGAGAGCAGAGTTGCCTGCACAACGCAGTTTGAGAGTATGGTGTTATGAACCTTCTCTGCCAAATCCACCGGCAGATTCTTCCCCCCCGACTTCTTCCACTCATCCATGGCCCTATTCATGTTCTCCTCAGTGTCGGAGAAGCTGAGGTTGCCCTCTATCCTGATGACTCCGATGCCGGGGTCATAGTTCGTGCTGAAGACAAAATTCACCGAGACCTTGTCCTCAACCCTCTCAACAGAGGTAAGGGTTGAATTATTATTAATGTTAACGCTGCCCGAGGATTCGCCGAATCTTTTCACCTCAAGATTGCGATAACGCAGCTCTATCTTCATTTTATAGGATAATATTATTGAATTCAATATTAAATAAAGAAAATGACACTGGTAGTTGCAACCGGAACCTTTTCTGTTTTGCATCCAGGGCATATCACTTACCTGGAGGAAGCAAGAAAACTGGGGGACCGGCTGATAGTAATCGTCGCAAGGGACGAATTCGTCAGGAAGAGAAAGAACTCATGCCCGATTCCAGAGCAGCAGAGGCTTGCAGTAGTCAAGGCATTAAAGCCAGTTGATGGGGCAATCCTCGGCGACACCGAAGACATCTTCAAGCCCATCGAGGAGCTGAAGCCGGACATAATCGCTCTGGGCAAGGACCAGGATTTCAAAGAGGGGGAACTGGAAGCAGAGCTCAGCAGGAGGGGCCTCAAAGCAAAGGTAGTCAGAGTTCAGGGATACTGGGAATCGGGGCTGGACAGCAGCAACAAAATAATGGCAAGGATAAGGGAGAATTCACCATAGAGAGGGACTTAGGCAAATGCACCTTAGAGTCAAACGAGAGAGGGCCGAGGAATTAAGACAGAAGCTGCTGGAGGACGGAATTCTTGATTCAGGAAGGAAAATTCTATCAGATGGAGATTCTGTTCTTATCCCAATTACAAAAAAGATCGAATCTCCCGGCACAGAGATTGTGGAAATTCCTGGTGAGCCAAAGGAACAGAAGCCCTCTTCGCTGAAGGAGGCCCTTGCAGATACTCTAACAGAGGATGAGCTTGAGCTCGTCCCCACGTCGTTCGACATAATCGGCGACATAGCAATTCTTGAGATTCCCGATGAACTGGAAAGCAAGAAGAAGGCTATAGGTGAAGCGCTCCTCACCACGTTCAAGAACATAAAGACCGTTGCAGCAAAGAAGACCAAGGTCGGTACTGAATACAGGACAAGAGAACTCGACATCATCGCAGGAGAGCCAAGAAAGGAGACCGAACATAGAGAACACGGCTGCATCTACCGTCTCAATGTCGAGACCTGCTACTTCTCGCCCAGACTTGGTTCAGAGAGGCTGAGGGTAGCGAAGCAGTGCAAGCCGGGAGAAAGGATACTGGTCATGTTCGCAGGAGTGGGGCCCTACGCAGTCCTAATAGCGAAGAAGTCAAAGCCAAAGGAAATCTGCGCAATCGAATTAAACCCCGAGGCAGTCAGATACATGGAGGAAAATTCAAGGATAAATAAAGTGAATATACATGCGATACAGGGCGATGTAAAGAAGGAAACCCCAAAACTGGGTGAATTTGACAGAATTCTCATGCCGCTGCCCAAGGATGCCGGAAATTTCCTGGACGTCACTCTGCCGGCCCTGAAGAAGGGCGGAACAATCTACTTCTACGACTTTGCTCATAATGAAGAAGAATCCATCGAGAGGGTAAAGGAAATCTGCGCTGACCTCAAACAGAAGATAGAAGTCCTTAATGCAGTAAAATGCGGCTCCTATTCGCCCTGCATGTACAGAATCTGCGTGGACTTCAGGAAAATCTAGCCCACATAATAGTACTCCCCTTTGGACCTCTGCTCCCTGTCCTTGACCGACTCCGGCTTATTTGCTCTTGGCCTTCCTGTCTCTGCATCCCTCCTGAACGTGATGCTCAGCTCCTTGAGGAACTTGTTCATCCCATCCCTCAGGTTCAGTGGCTGCGAGGCCTTTCCATTCTTTCCGGACTCGCCGCTGAAGACGAGCAGCTCATCGGAGAGGTAATCCACCAGGAGAACGTCGTGGTCGACAACAAGGACCGATGCCTCCCGGTCATAGGCGAACTTCTTCAGATACTTGGCCAGCTTCAGCCTTTCCTCCACGTCAAGGTAGGCTGAGGGTTCGTCGAGAAGGTAAAGCTCAGCATCCTTTGTAAGGCAGTCGGCTATAGCCACCTTCTGCAGCTCTCCACCGCTTAGCTTTTGCATCGGCTTCTCCATCAAGAACTTGATTCCAAACCTCTCTATAAACTCCGGTTTTATGCCGAGGGACTTCACCAGTCCCTTTCCAGGCTTTATGTACTGCGGCTTGTAGGAGACCTTCAGTTTCATGTCCAGTTTTGTATTATCGGCCTTGACATCCCCTGCGAGAATCTTAACGAAGGTTGTCTTTCCAGTAGCATTAGGGCCAAGAATTCCAAGGATTTCCGGTTCATAGAGGATTCCCGCCTCAATCGCAAGGGAGAACTCATCATACCTTTTCTCAATCTCTGGATATTCCACGAGCTCGCTCCTCTTGCTCTTCTGTGACGGGGGCCTTACATCGAACTTTATCTCGTCCCTGAAGCGCATGTTCTCAACCCTCAGGAAGCCACAGAGGTATTCGTTAATACCAACTCTAACCCCTTTGATGCCGGATATGATTCCGTAAGCGCCGGGCTTTCCATAGATGACGTGGGTATAATCCGAGAGATAGTCCAGAACCACGAGGTCGTGCTCCACAACGAAGATGAATTTGTCCTTCAGCCCCCTGATGACTCCCGCCAGATTCAGCCTTTCCCTCACGTCCAGATACGACGAGGGTTCGTCCAGAAGGTAGATGTCAGCATCTTTTAGGAGGCAGGCAGCAATAGCAAACCTCTGCAGTTCCCCCCCGCTCAGTTCGCCAATCTTCTTGTTGAGAGAATTCTCCATGTCCAGCCTTGCTGCAATATCGTCCAGATTCCCGGCGTCATCGTTCTTCTTCAGGGCAGTTTTGACCTTGCCCTTCACGACCTTCGGGATTGAATCGACATACTGCGGCTTATAGACGGCCCTTATCTCCCCCTGAGAGAGCCTCTCGAGGTAGTCCTGAATCTCCTTGCCCTTGAACCTCTCCAGAATCTCATCCCATCCTGCGCCCTCTCCCAGATTCGGTTTAATCTCTCCGGCGAGAATTTTTATCATGGTACTCTTGCCGATTCCGTTCGCGCCTACAACCCCCACTACCCCCTCCTTCGGGGTCGGCAGATTATAGAGCCGGAAGCCGTTCTTCCCATATTGATGCACCGGTTCGCCAAGCTCCTCGGGAAGATTCACTATCGTTATCGTCTCAAAGGGGCACTTCTTGACGCAGATTCCGCACCCGGAGCATAACTCCTCGCTTATGACCGGCTTGTTCAGCTCCTCGTCTATGACAATGGTATCCCTCCCCGTCTTCACCATGGGACACATCCTATGGCAGAGGAACTTGCACTTCTGTGGTCTGCAATGCTCCTTATCCAAAACAGCTATCCTTGTCATCGTTCGAATAAAAATTATATATTCTTTCTATATTATCTCCTGAGCCCAATCCCCCGTGTCCGGGGTAGATTTTATCAATTCCTCGAGTTTCATTTAATGAAATTAATCTTTTGAGGGAATTTCCTATATCATTCCAATTTCCTCCAGGTAAATCCGTCCTCCCTATTCCATCGGCAAAGACGGTATCCCCCGAAAACAGTGCCTTTGACTGGGGCTCGTAGAGGCAGATGCTGCCCTCAGTGTGCCCTGGAGTGTGAATCACCTCCAGTTTAACCCCCGCAATCTCTATCACGTCCCCGTCTTTGAGCCTCTGGTCCACCCTTACTCCTTTATACCCTGCCCCAAAGAGGTGCGTCAGAACATGCTCTTTTTCGGCCTTTTCCATATACTCAGCGTCCAGTTCATGCACTGCAACCCCTGCACTGGTCTTTTCCACCACCACGGAGTTGCCCGCAGCGTGGTCATAGTGGCAATGAGTGCTTATTAAAAGCTTGATTTCAATATTTATTTCAGCAATTTTCTCCAGGTGGTGGAGGGGGTTTATTCCGGCATCAATCATCACTCCTTCTTCGCCGTCAGCTATCACATAGCTATTGGAGTCATGGGAGTTGCTCATGAAGGTTTGAATCATGTTAAAGATAAAAGATTCGGCCAAGATTAATGCTGGATAATTCATTCACTACGCCGAGGTGGCGGAATCTGGCTAACGCGCGGGCCTTGAGAGCCCGTGTCCCTTCGGGACGTTTGGGTTCAAATCCCAACCTCGGCGAACGGCTCGATAAAACCCGAATTCCCTGGTAAATTTCACCGGGGATTCAAGGTGCACTCAGCGCAGCTGAACCCGCCAAAGCGTTAACTGATTT
Organism: Candidatus Altarchaeota archaeon; assembly: GCA_018897475.1. GTDB lineage: Archaea > Altiarchaeota > Altiarchaeia > IMC4 > QMZM01 > WALD01. The sequence goes on along the minus strand of JAHIKS010000053.1, from coordinate 4,142 downwards.
CGCGGTTGGGGGGCTTATAAACGTCAAATCACATAACATACAACCCCATTTTGACAATGACTGAAGAGAAAGATAAAAAGCATAAGAAGGTCGAAGAGAAGAAGGAAGAACAGGCAGAGCCAAAGCCCGAGAAGAAGGAAGAGACCCCAAAGGAAAAGCCCGAGAAGAAGGTGGGGGAGGGCGAAGAGCCCAAAGAAAAGCCTGAGAAGAAGGTGGAGGGGGGTGAAAAGCCCAAGGAGAGTAAAGATGACTTCAGGCACAGGGTAAGGGTTTTGAGAGTCGTTATTGACGGAAATCTTGACGTTCAAAGGGCACTGATGAACATAAAAGGCATAGGGCAGCACGTATCGAAAGTAATCACAAAGGAGCTGAATATCGATAAAAAGACGAAGCTTGGAAGCCTCACGGATAAGGAGATAGAGAAGATTGAGAATGCAATCAAGGATTTACAAAATAAAATTCCCAGCTGGATGGTAAACCGGCAGAAGGACCCGTATTCTGGCAATAATATGCACCTCGTGGGTCCTGATTTGGAATTAATAAACCGGGAGGACATAAACCTCCAGAAGAAACTCAAGTCCTACACAGGCATAAGGCACTCACTTGGTCTTCCAGTGAGAGGCCAGAGGACAAGGACCTCCTTCAGGAAGGGAACAACCATAGGAGTAAGCAGGAAGAAGGCAGTGCAGCCTGCAAAGAAGAAGGAGAGTGGAGGTAAGAAATAATGGGCGACCCCAGAAAACAGAGGAGGAAGTACGAAAGGCCGACACACCCCTGGAAGGCCGAAAGGATAACTGAGGAGAAGGAGATCTGCATGAAATACGGCCTTAAGAACAGGAAGGAACTCTGGAGGGTAAAGTCAAAAATAAGGCGATTCAGGCAGCAGGCACGAAACCTTCTTGCCTCTTCGGGAGAGGAGATAATGAAGGAGAAGAAGGAACTTTTCGATAAGCTAAAAAGAGTGGGAATTCTCGAGAATCCGACCATCGAGGACATTCTCGTAATAAAGACTGAAGACCTCCTGGACAGGAGGCTGCAGAGCCAGGTATGTTCGAGTGGTCTTGCAAACACAATGAAGGAGGCGAGACAGCTCATAACCCATAATCATGTGATTGTTGGAAATAGAACCATTAATATCCCCAGCTATACAGTAGCAAAGGTCGAGGAGGACAACATAACGCTCAAGGAGGGCATGAGGATTATCAAGCTCAAGAGGGAGTCAGAGTCAAAGAAGCAAGTAAAGAAAGAAGAACCAGAGAAGGAACAAACCAAAGAAGAGCCCAAAGCAGAAGAGAAAGAGCCCAAGGCGGTTCCAAAACCAGAGAAGAAGGAAGAAAAACCAAAGGAAGAATCAAAGGAGAAAGTAAAGGAAAAGAAACCAGAGGAGAAAGAATCAAAGGAAGAGAAGAAACCAGAGAAAACGGAGGAGCCCAAGAAAGAGGAAGTAAAGGAAGAATCAAAAGAGCCCAAAAAGGAGGAAGAAAAGGAAATTGACCAAGGCAAAAAAGACTGAGAAGGAAGCAAAGCCCGAGAAGGTTGAAGAAGTGAAAGAGAAGAAGGAAGAACAGGCAGAGCCAACGCCCGAGGAGAAAGAAAAGGCTCCTGAGGAGAAGGCGCAAACAAAGGAGAAGACCGAGGAGGCGCCAGCAAAGGGGGCCGAAGAAGAGAAGACAGAAGAAAAACCAGAGGAAGTGCAGCCGAAGAAGAAAAAGCAGAGAGAGGAATTCTGGGGCGTTCTCCACATATACTCGTCAAAGAACAACACAATTCTGCATGTTACCGACATAACCGGAGCAGAAACCATAAGCATAAAATCAGGTGGGCAGGTGGTGAAGTCGCAGAGGGAAGAATCCTCACCATATGCCGCAATGCAGGCCGCGATGAGAGTCGCTGACGAGATAAAAGAGAAAGGCATTAGGGGGCTACACATAAAGGTAAGAGCACCCGGTGGACATAACGGTCCGAAGTATATAGGGAAGGGTGCGCAGGCCGCAATACGGTCAATTTCAAGAAGCGGCATCACGATAGGCAGAATAGAGGACGTAACTCCAATCCCCCACGGAGGATGTACTCCAAAAGGGGGGAAGAGGGGCAGAAGGGTTTAGGCTAAAATGAAAATAGAAATCATTAAAAGGGACAATAACCTGCTTGAATTCAACATAAAGGGGATTAACGTCACAATGGCCAACGCCCTGAGAAGGGCAATCATATCAAAGATACCAATGATGGCAATCGAGAAGGTCACTTTCTATGATAATTCATCGGCCCTTAACGACGAGGTTCTGGCGCACAGACTTGGTTTGATCCCCCTGAGAACTGACCTGAAGACCTACAACTTCGTTGAGGAATGCACATGCAAGAAAAAGGGCTGTGCAAAGTGCACCGCAATCCTGACACTGGACATCAGCGGACCAGGAACAGTCCATAGCAATGAATTAAAATCAACAGATCCAAAGATAGTTCCGATACACGGCACAATCCCGATTACAAAGCTGACAGAGAACCAGGCCGTGAAGCTGGAAGCGAAGGCACAGCTTGGAACAGGAATAGAACATATAAAGTGGCAGGGCGGCCTGGCATCCTATGCGGCTAAGGATGACGGCTCCATAGACTTTTTCGTTGAGTCCTTTGGTCAGCTGGATGTCAAGGAGATGGTGGAAAAGTCATTCGATGTCGTTCAGAAGGAAATCGACGAGTTGAAATCGGCGCTAAAATAAAAATCAACATGCGGGGGTGCCCGAGTCCGGCCAAACACGATGCTCAAACCCCCTTATAATCACCACCCGGAGCCTCGTGGGCTAAAGGGGCACGGTTGAGGGCCGTGTGGCGCAGGCCTACGCGAGTTCGAACCTCGTCCCCCGCAAAAAGCTAAATTAGATCAAAATGCCAAGAACGTTTGAGTACGAAGATCCGATAAGGATTGAGTTGATAAAGGAGCTGAAGAAGGCCTCGAAGGAGAATAAAGCCGGGATATGGGAATCCATAGCCAAGGAGCTCTCAAGGTCCAGAAGAAACAGGAAGGAGGTCAACATCCGCAGGCTGAACCAGCACACCTCGGACAATGAAACAGCAATAGTTCCGGGAAAGCTGCTTGGTGACGGGAACCTAGACCACAAGGTTACAGTGGCTGCTTTCAGGCTTACGGAAGGGGCAAAGGAGAAGGTAGAGAAGTCCGGCGGGAAGGTAATGTCAATTCAGGAGATAATGAAGGAGAATCCTAAGGGCTCCAAGATAAAGATAATAGGATAAAATGGTAATAGATGCAGAAGGACAGGTCGTAGGGAGGTTGTCATCCTTTATAGCAAAGAGAGCCCTCCTTGGCGAGGAAGTAGTGGTTGTGAATGCAGGGAAGGCCATAGTCAGCGGAAAGAAAGAGTTTATAATCAGAAGCGAACTGGATAAGTTTCACAGGAGGAACAAGGCCTCCCCTCTGAGGGGACCGTTCCACTACAAGCAACCGGACCGTTTTGTAAGAAAGAAGATACGGGGCATGCTCCCCTACAAGATGACACGGGGTAGGGAGGCCTTTGACAGGGTTATGGTCTATTCCGGAATTCCAAAGGACGAAATAATGAAGAAGCACAACATAGACCTGGATAAAGAAAAGATCCATTCTCTTGACAAGGCAAATGCGATTCACAATAACCATATGACCGTCGAAGAGATATGCAAGGCCATAGGAGGCAGGCTGTAGGATGGCAAAGATAGCACACAGGTCGGGAAAGAGGAAGACGGCAGTCGCCAGAGCAACAGTAAAGGAGGGCAAGGGAAGAATAAGGGTAAATTCAGTCCCTCTCGGAACCTATCAGCCCGAACTCGCAAGGCTCAAGATTCAGGAAGCGCTGATGCTTGCTTCAGACTACGTCGACCTGAAGAAGGTTGACATCTCGGTGAATTCTCATGGCGGCGGAGTATTTGGGCAGGCGGAGGCAATCTCGTCCTCAATAGCCCGGAGCCTTGTTGAATTCACAGGGAGCGATGACCTGCTCCATACCTATACGGAGCATGACAGGACTCTAATTGCCGGGGACCACAGGCAGACGGAACCTCATAAACCGTCGCAGAGCAGAAAAGGCCCCCGTCACAAGAGACAGAAATCATACAGGTAAAACCCCAAAATGATAATTCCAATAAGGTGCTTT
>JAHIKS010000052.1 GCA_018897475.1 Candidatus Altarchaeota archaeon | reverse complement strand
TAGAAATTTAAAATTCATTGAAAATTGGTACTTGAAAATTAAAAATTAAAAACACTCTGCAACATAAGAATAAATTTGTACTACTAATCTCCAATGCCTTATCTCTGGCTTGCTCAGCCAACTTTTTCGCCTTATAATAATCATCCGCTTTAAAACTATTTTCAGCTTGAGATAATAGAGATTCAGCCTCAGTAATAATAAGACCTTTCGATTTCTCTTGAGAAATAGCAAATTTTGCTTTGCTAATCAACGAGTTTGCATCATCAGCTTCTTTACCTATTTCTAATGCTTTACTTTCAGCTTGCTTCGCAACTTCTTTAGCTTTTGAATAATCTCCTTTTTTAAATGCATTTTCAGCTTGATACAATAATGTTTCTGCTTCTTTGACATTAACTCCCTTTGACTTTTCTTGAGAAATAACCTCATAGGAATTTTTTATAGTTCTTTGGGCCAATATTTGAACCTTTAGAAAAAGATATACTATCTTATCACGACTTCCAACTACTATAGAATTTCCATCAGTAGATATTGAGACTGAGGAAATGCCATTAATATCATGGCTCCATAAAAATTTTCCATTACGATCCAGTAGATATACTTTATCCCCCGACCCAACTGCCATATAACTTCCATCTACTGATATTGAGATACCTTCAACAAAACCTGTCTTATAGCTCCATAGGAGCTTTCCATCACGATCCAGTAGATATACTTTGTCATTCTTATCATTTCCTGCTATTATATAACTTCCATCTGCTGATATTGAGACTGAATAATGTGGCTCATAACCAGTATCTATATCTTTATATTTCCACAAAAGCTTCCCTTCCCTGTTGTAGAAACGGATACCTTCCTTTTCCAATCCTTGCCCTGCACTACCAACAGCTATATAATTTCCATTCTCTGAAATTGAGACAGCACCTGTTTTAGCCCAACCGATAGTGTAATGCCATGACTTAGTTTCATTTTCGGATGGGTAGAAGATTACTATATCCCACCAACCCAATCCATGCATATAAGTAAGTGCCCTACTTCCATCTTCTGATATTGAGACCGAGGAAACGGCGTTACCTTCAACGGTCCCTAAAAGATCCCCCTCTTTATTTAAGAAATAAGCCTTTCCCTTAGGTATAGGATAGCTCTTTCCAGCATCACCTACAGCAGTATAATTTCCATTAGCAGATATTGAAACATATTTAACAGGAAAATTGGTCTCATAGCTCCATAAAACTTTCCCATCACGATCCAGTAAATATACTTTATCCCCCGACCCAACCGCTGTGTAACTTCCATCTGCTGATATTGAGACGCTTTCAACATTACTGCTAGTCTTATAACTCCATACTAACTCCAGTTCATTTGGAACTGAGTCATCTGAGGATTGAGTTGTACCTGTTAAAAGAATTGAAACTACGATTATTCCAAGTATTTTTAAGCATCTATTCATCTTAAAGATTATTATTCATAAATTCTTGTATTTCACTCCCTCGATGTATTCTTCAGTTCAATATACTGCATCTGATATATATCTCAAATAAATGGAATCGTCTTTTTTCATTCATAAATCACCATCATTTCCTTCTTAATTCTATCAATTAAATAGGGACTTATTGCCTTTTCAGTTAGCAAATCCGCCTTTATCCCTAAGGCTTCGGACAACTCCCGTTCTATCCCCGCAAGTTCAAGAAGGCTTTTCCTCTCCCCTTATATAAGAGCCAAAAACTGCTATCTTTATTGCACCTCGATTTTTAAGTACCTGAGTTATCTTTTCAAATATTTCCTTTCTATTAGACATACACTACACCTCTTCTAATATCCTCAGCAACCTGTTTAATTCTTATACCCTTTATGCCCTCAGGAGTCAGAATATCTACCTTTCTACCTACCCGTTTTTCGATATATTCCGCAAAATCCATAAACTTAAAACCTATTGGTTTTTCAAACTCTACCAGAATATCTATATCGCTATCTTCTCTCTGGACTCCTTTTGCAAAGGAACCAAATAGGGCCATTTTCTTGACACCGTAGCTAGAACCTAGATGTGGAAGCACCTTTCTCAAAATCTCAATCACTTTTCCCGGTGTCAGCATCTTTTCATCACACACAAATTCCCGTGCTATTTGTTTTGATTTCATTGTTAACTGATTGAGTTTAGGGTTTATATTTTATTAGCATGTTCTTTAATGCTCTCGAAGAGGATTCTTCCGTCTCCTTCATCTTTATTGCTTCGGGTCCAGTCAGCCGCCTGTATTCCATCAATGGCTCTCTCAGGGTGTGGCATCATTCCAAGAACGTTCCCTTCCGGGTTGGAGATTCCAGCGATGTCATGAAGGCTGCCGTTGGGGTTCCAGGGGAATTTCCCAGCATCTTCTCCATCGGCTCTGCAGTATCTGAATACAATCTGCTTATTGTCGATTAGTCTTTGGAGGAATTCCTCATCTTTTTCGCCGAAGGTGAACCTTCCCTCAGCATGAGCTACAGGAATTTGCAATACCTTTCCTTCATCAATCTTCCCTGTTACCTTGCAGGAATTCTCATGCCTCAGATAAGTGGGCCTGCACTGGAATCTCGCGGGCTTGTTGGTGGTGAGGGCTGCCTCCGGGTGCCGGGATATTCCATCGAAGCCGGGAAGAATTCCAAGCTCAGTAAGAATCTGGAAGCCGTTGCATATCCCTGCAATGAGATTGCCGTTATCGATGAATTCGCTGAGTTGTGGCATCAGCCTGCTCTTTATCCTTGCAGCGAAGATAGCACCAGCCCTGACATAGTCTCCCGAGGACCAGCCACCAGGGAACATTAGGATCTGGTAATCGAGCAGGTTTCTTCGCCTTTCCTTGCTTACATTGCCCGTCAGCTGCTTGAGATGAACCAGCTCTGCCTCTATTCCAACGCCATCCAGGGCTCTCCTTGTCTCGTCCTCGCAGTTCGTGCCCTCTATGAGCAGGATGCATGCCTTAACCATTTTCCTCCCCTATTGCTGAATTCCATTCAACCCTTAATTCATCGAGATTGAGATTAATGTTTGTTTCAGAGTCTGATATTTTTATTTCTTTTTCCTTGATTACTGTTCCGATTTTAGTTGCATTGACAACAGAGTTGAATTCTTCCTCATTTTTTGAATCTACCTCAACGAGCCATCTGCCGTTGGATTCCGAGAAGAGCTTGAGGTCGGTCCTCGGGTGCTTGGGGTCGGTCCCCAGGTCCGGGATTGCGGAGAGGTCTATTTCGAGGCCGAGGTCGCCGCCGAGGGCCATCTCGGTTAATGCTACCAGCAAGCCGCCTTCAGAGAGGTCGTGGCATGACTGAACCAAGGAGGAGTCCATCGCCTTGAGAAGGGAGTTCATGTTCTCCTTGGTTTTTTCGGGATTTACCTTGGGTGAGATTCCATTATCAAGATTAAGAATTCGGTAATATTCGGAGCCGCCTAATTCTCTCATTGTTTTTCCAACAAGATAGAGGGGATTTCCTTCCTTCTTCAGATCTGATGAGATGACCTTTCTCACGTCCTTGACTATTCCTACCCCCAGAAGGGCAGGGGTTGGCTTTATGGCCTCCTCCCCGCTTTCGTTGTAGAGGCTGACGTTGCCCGAGACGAAGGGGATTCCGAATGAGCTGGCAGCAAAGTGCAGGCCCTCGCAACATTTGACGAATTCTCCCAATCTATCCGGCTTTTCCGGGTTTCCGAAGTTCAGGCAGTCTGCCATTGAATGGGGTACGGAGTTGACTGCAACCAGGTTTCTGACAACTTCCTCTACTGCCGATGCTGCTCCCCAGTAGGGGTTGAACTTGCAGAGCGAGGGATTGACATCGGCAGTTATGGATAGACCCTGATAGGAATCCTCCAGCGGCTTGATTACTGCTGCGTCGCCGTGGCTCTGCTTGTTGATTATTCCTTGCATGGGCTTCAGGATTGTGTTGCCTCTCACCTCGTGGTCGTAGCGCCTTATGACCGGCTCCCGGCTACCAACACACTGGGAATTCAATATTCTTAATATAATTTCATTTAAATCAGGAATTTGAAAATTCTCCTCTTTCTCTTTTTCCTCAGGAATTTGATATTTTCTCTCATACTGAACTCCTTTAATCAGGAAATCCAAATCCAGATCGAGGACTGTCTTGCCTTTGTACTCTGCCCTGATCCTCTTGGTGTCGTTGACCTCCCCAACAACGACTGCGGGAACGTCCCAGAAGTCGAAGATTTCCAGGACCTTGTCGACGTTCTCTGGTTTTACGGAGAGCATCATCCTCTCCTGGCTCTCGGAGACCCAGATTTCCCAGGGGGCAAGGCCCTCCTCCTTGAGCTGGATTTTGTCAATATTAACCACTGCACCCTTTCCTCCTGCGTGGGCCATCTCGGAGGCAACGCATGAAAGCCCGCCCCCTCCAAAGTCCTTCATCCCTGTCAGAAGACCCTTCTCGTTTATCTCAAGGCATGCGTGCATAAGGGGCTCCTTCATTATTGCATAACCCAGCTGGACTGCGGGTATGTCCTTCTTTTCGCTGTCCTCGTCCAGTTCTGCGGAAGCGAAGGTTACTCCATGGATGCCGTCCCTGCCTGTTTTTCCGCCTGCCATGACGTAGATGTCTCCTGGGTTGCCGGCGCGGCTCCTGGCTATCTTGTCCTTTTTTACTATGCCTATGCAGCCCACATTGACTAGGCAGTTCCCGACATAACTTTTGTCGAAATATACCATACCAGAGACTGTTGGAATTCCTACCCTATTTCCGTAATCTGCAATTCCGGATACTACTCCTTTGAAGAGAAAGCTGGGGTGTTTTACTCCAGAGGGAACCTCGCCTTCTGGATAGTCCAGGGGGCCGAAGAACAGCGGGTCTATCAGTGCGAGGGGCTGGGCGCCCATGCATACAACATCCCTGAGGATTCCGCCGATACCGGTTGCAGCTCCTCCATAGGGGTCCAGAGCAGAAGGGTGGTTGTGCGATTCGAGCGCGAGAACGTAGGCATAATCCTTGTTGAAGTCCACAACGCCTGCGTCCTCAGATATTACGCAGATGTTCTGGGGGGCCTTTATGCTGAATACTGTTCTCT
>JAHIKS010000051.1 GCA_018897475.1 Candidatus Altarchaeota archaeon | reverse complement strand
TGGTTTTGTGGGTTGTAGTGCCTAACTGACAGTAGGCGCAGTCAAAGTTGCAGTTCTTCTCACTGCAGATTATATCAACTCCAAGGGATTTACCCAGCCTCCATGAGGGGACGGGGCCGTAGACCGTTTTCATCTTAGAATCCTCTGTGTTCTTTTTTATCCTTCGCCCCCCTTTTTACAGGGCTCCACATCCAGCCCTCCTGGAAGCCCTTCATGTACTTTGAGTAGAAATCCTCCACACCCTCCTTTTTGAATGAAAATCTGTAACTATCGCAATAGTCTACAAGAGCGTCATATGCCTCGTTTATCTCCTTCATCTTCTCACCGGATTCTTTGCCCATATCGAGGTGGTGCTTCTTGCTGAGCTTCCGATAGGTACTCTTTATCTCCTTCAGGGTTGCGCTTTCCCCCAGGCCAATAAACTTCCTCGCCTCATTTATATGCTTGAATTCTTCACCCATTTTTTACTTGCTATCCAAACAATTACTGAAGCTGGATACGGCTTTTAGATATGTAAATTTCCATCTCCAAGTCCGTGATTTTTCAGACCCCATATCGTCTTCTATCCTTCAACTCCTCAATCTTCCCTTTATTCCATCCAGAGACGTTCTGGTAGTAACCAGTAATTCTGGACCAGTGCTGTATAGGATTCCCATCATGTGGGATACTCAACTCATATTCCCTTGCGCATTCTCTGGAGCAGACAACGGCTCCATCATCCGTTACCTTTAGGTTTTCATTCACATTCGCTTGTAGGTATTCTTTCTCTATTTCCTTCCCACATATTTTGCATTTCATTTTATCCCCCCGTCATAATTGACTTTTTATCTTCTCCTCAATCTGCTCCTTGGGAAGTGCTCCTATCAGGGTGTCAGCCACCTGACCGTCCTTGAAGAACAGTAATGTGGGGATAGACATGATGTTGAACTTCATTGCCAGTTCCCTCTGCTCATCAACGTTGATTTTTCCGAATACGATCTTGCCTGCGTACTCCTTTACAAGTTCTTCTATCACCGGCTCAATCATCTTGCAGGGCATGCACCAGGATGCCCAGCAGTCCACTACGAGTAGAGGATATTTCTCTAGCAACTCAGTAAAATTCTCGTTGGTTATCTCAACGGGTTCGTTGGGGTAACTGGTTTTCTTTGCCATTTCCTCCTTTTTCCTTTCCCTTATTTTTTCCAGCTCTTCATCCATTTTTTTGACCCTTTATCACATACAGGGAGGCATATCTCCTGTCCTGGGTCGGGAATATATCCTTCCCTTTGATTCCGAGGGAGTATTCATCATTGACTATAAAATACTCAAACGCTTTTTTCTTGATCCCCTTGAGGTCCATATTTATTATTCTATGAAAATACGAATTATTTTTTCTACCATGCTCCTTGAAATACTCTGAGTTGGGATTAATGATCAAGGCAAGAAACTTACCTTTATTTTTAAGAACACTAGATGCTTCCTCAAGAGCCTTCTCATAATCAGGAATGAATTCAAAGCTTGTAAGATAGAATACCCCATCAAATGAATTATCCTCAAACGGTAGATTCTGTGCATCAGCACGAATGAATTCCTTCTTGCTTCTTGTCCTGGCCTCCTTTAACATACTCTCTGATAAGTCAAGTCCTACAATATCAAAGTCAGGCAGTTGCTCCTCCACCACCCCTACCCCACAACCAACATCAAGAATCTTATTGCATGAGTGAAGTTCTCTACGGATATACCCAACCTCCTCGTTCATCACTTTTCTGCCAAACTCTGTGGAATAAAATTCTATGTGGCTTGCCGAGATAAGTTTATCGCCCATTCTAACCTAATGTTTGCCGCACTGCCCCTCGTCGTGGGACTCGTCTCTGAATTCGTGCCTTGAACAGGCGCTTCCATCGCCGGCCTCCTGAAGCTCTCCATTCTCCCACTTTGAGATTGCGTCCCTTACCGTTCCCTGGGCGCCGATGTAGACCCGTATACTGCTCTCTTTGAACATACCTATGGCTCTCCAGCCGAGCCCATTGCATAAGAGAACCTCAACGCCTTCCTTCGAGAGCAGCTCAGGCGGATAGCCATCGCCCCCCATGTGGTGGCTCGTGTTCCCGATGGCCTTGACCTCCTTGGACTCGATGTCGTAGATTGTATAGTGGGTCACTCTCCCAAAGTGCTCTCCAACCTGCTCGTCCATTCCTTTCTCCCCGTCGGTCGGTACTGCAATTTTCATTCTATGCTCTGCCCCGGCCCATTCCTTGTCCTTGGCCACGGCCCATTCCTCCACCCATTCCAAAGTGTCCCTCTACTGTTGAATCGGGGACTGGCTTCAAATCTCCGCTAAGATATTTCATCACTGCCTCTTTTACGTTGCCCTGCGCCGGGACCATCTTTATCCCTGCAGATGAGAGAATTCTTGCAGCATTCGGACCAAAATTTCCAGCCATCACTGCTTCCGCTTTCTGCTCCACTATGAATTGTGCCGCCTGGATTCCAGCCCCTCCCGTAGCGGAGGCGGATTCGTTTTGGATAACATCAGAATTCTTGATTTCCTCCCCCTCCACATAGACCATGGTAAAGACAGGACACCTCCCAAAGAAGGGAGAGACCTCGTCATCAAGGCCTCCTTTTTGTGTCGCTATTGCAATCTTCATTTTTCATTCTCCAGGTCTTTCAGCCTCTGCTTTATCTCCTTCATCTGCTCCTCAAGGCCGGACATTGCATTCTTCAAGTAGGTTCTCTCCTCTTCCACAGAGGGTTCCCTGTAGACCGGCGCGGGTCTATAGAATCCCCCATCATAGGCAGGAAATCTACTAAAACCCCTGTCTCTTCCAAAGCCTCTTCCGAGGCCAATCCTCGGTGCCGGGTTTGCATATCCCGGTGCTGGATAGCCGGAGCAATAGCCGGCTCTCCTTCCAGTCATGGGCCCTTCTCCTCTCGGACCTGTTCCATTTCCTGCTGGCATTTTTTATCACCTCTTGTTATGAATATATATTCATAACTTAAATATTAATGTATTTCTTCAAAACCGTTCTTTTCTGTTACTATCTGAACTTTTACATCCGGTAGATGCTTCTTTGCAGCTTCCCCAAGCTCGTGCATAAGCTCGACGGATGGGCTTTTTATCTTCTCGTATTCCGGGTTCAGGGTCCTTTCGGCCCTGAACTGCTGCAGCGTGTATAGGGAAAATCCGGTGTCGTTGATGACCTTTGCTATCTCTTCTATGTCCCCCATACTGTCGATGAGGCCCGGCACTATGGTGGTTCTGGCCTCCTTGTCTTGATTCCATTCCTTCAGCATCGAGAGGCTTTTCCTAACCCTAACAACGATTTCTTCCCAATGCTCCGGCAGCCCCGCGACCCTTCCGTATCTCTCGTCAAGAGGAGCTTTAATGTCAGTCGTGAAAAAATCAAGATAGGGGATGGCCTTCTCGAGCATGTCCGGGAAGTAACAGTTTGTATCTATCTTCAGGAGCAGCTTTGTCCCGGATTTTATCCTTTTAAGCAGTTCTATCGTTTCCTCCTGGAGGAGCGGCTCCCCACCTGTGACGCAGACAGCATCAAGGAGGAAATTCTCCTTCAGCTGCTTGAGAATTTCGTCGATTTCAATCAGTTTGCAGTTCTCCTCCTCCAGGACAAGCTCCCGGTTCTGGCACCACGGGCAGCGGAAGGGACAACCGCATAGGTATAAAACGGCTGCTGACTTTCCTGGGTAGTCCAGCGTCGAGTGGTCGACTATTCCTGCAAAGTTTATCCTTGTCATCCTTATTCTGAAAATTCTTCTATAGCATCGAGCACCATTCTCATGCACGTTAGTGCGGGGCCTCCGGCCATAAGGACCGTTGCAAAGCACGCCTCAATAATCTCGTCCTTGGTTGCTCCCGCATCAAGCGCTCCCTTGGTGTGGATGGCGATACAATAGTCACATCCGGCAGCCAGCGCTACTGAAAGGGCTATGAGCTTCTTCACCTTCACCGGCAGGGCCCCTTCGTCCTCGACCGTGTGCCTCTTGAGAACTCCGAATGGCCCCATAAGCCGCGGGTATTCCTTCCCGAGCGACTCCATAGTGGTCTTTGATTCCTCCAGTTTGTCTTTCATATATCCCATTTTCTATTTGCCACCTTTTATTTTATCAACAATATCCTTGAACGACCTTGTTGACTCTGATTTTGGGTTCTTTATCATGAATGGGGTTCCTGAATCGCTGTTCTCAACTATCCTGGGGTCGATTGGAATTCTCCCCAGGAAATTCACACCAAGCTCCCTGGCTGCCTTTTCCCCGCCCCCTGAGCCGAAAATATTTACGTCCTTGTCGCAGTGAGGGCATTTCATGCCCGACATGTTCTCGATTATCCCCAAAACGGGGACGTTAAGCATCTTTGAGAAATTGACCGACCTTCTCGAATCCATCAAAGCCACCTCCTGGGGGGTCGTAACGATTACACTCCCAGTTATATCAGATATTAGCTGGGCTATGCTCAGCGGCTCATCACCGGTGCCGGGAGGAAGGTCTATTATGAGGTAGTCCAGATTGCCCCATTCCACCTCGGCCAGGAACTGCTGGATTGCACCCATCTTGAGGGGGCCGCGCCATACGACAGGGGCGTCCTTTTCAAGCATGAAGGCCATGGACATAACCTTTATCCCTCTCGTTCCCAGTGAGTAGGTTATGTCCATGGCCTTCATGCTTGAAAAGGACGCCCCTGTCGTATGGCGCGGCCCCCTCAAGATGGGTGCAATCCAGCAGTTCCTG
>JAHIKS010000050.1 GCA_018897475.1 Candidatus Altarchaeota archaeon | reverse complement strand
GCAATCTCAGAAGAGAAGCAATGAAGCAGGAAGCCCCTTGCGAAAGCGAGGAGTAGTTCACTCCTGGAAAAATATTAAAGCGAAACGCTTATATCTATTACAACGGTAATATGTTCTGGTGATTTTTTTTGTCAGATGAGCCAATAATATCTATCCGTCTTCCCGAAGCGATTTTAGAACTGGTTGATGCAACAGTCAAAGCGAGATTATATAAAAACAGGACAGAAGTTTTGAGAGAGATAATAAGAAATGGAGTAAACCAGTTGATGTATCGGGGGCGCGGCGGTTTTTGTCATGACTTAGGGAAAATGGTGGATTGCTGCCATGATGAACAATGTAAGTATTGTAATGGTTGCGAAGTGTTCGACCAGAGATGATGCAGTATGCCAAAAAAAGAGGATGGCGTACTTAATCTGCAGCGCAGATGGCTGGAAAAACTACAAGAAATATCTAAAAAACCCATTACAGTAAAAGCCATCGAAGGCGCAATTCCCGACAAGTGCCCAAATCCTTCTCTATATCAATGGATGTTTTTTAAGGATATTTGGACGCAAATTAAAGCTCCTATCTGGACTCGTCGCATACTCGATAATGAAATCGTTTTTGACCCGGACGTGAAGAACTGGCAGGTACTCCGGGAAGAAATGAATAAACTCATCTCTTTTTGTCATGAAAACAGCATACCGTTTTACCTTGCATACACTGGCGGCAATGGTGTTCACTTATCTATATACATTAAACCAGTAACGCTGGACAGTGGGGTTCTTGAAGAAGCATACGAAAAAGACCTCGACATTTCAAAGATCATCAGGCAGACCGCAGTAAATTATCTCCTTGAATCAAGTAAAACGGATGCTAAAAAGCTCGCACTCGATACCAAAAAGTACAACTTCTCAAAGATGCGCTCCGGGTCACAACTGAGGGAATACGGAACGCCCAGGGAAAGCGGCGGTTTTAAAACATTGATAGATGAAATCCCCGTTAGTAAGCCAGACGTTAAAAGCCTCGTTTTGCGCTTCCCTGAAAAAATCGAATTGTGGGATATATCAGTAATCTCAGAAAGAATAGATGCGGCTATCAAAGAAGAAATTGACCGCGCGGCACGCAATAACGAGGCGAACCTTGACTCTATCGACGTCACGGACTGTAGAATCAACGCCTTTCCCTGCATCAAAACCCTAATTGAGAAGGGACGCACATCAGCGCGGTACTACGGCGGGCAGAGCATCGCCCTGATGATGAAGAAATGCGGCTATACCTGGGATGCGTCAGCGAGTGTGTTATTAAAATACTTCAAAAATTGCACAGGATTAACGAAAGCCGAGATTGAAAAGCGGTTTGCTGATGTTAAGAACACAGCAACGGAATATGAGTATAACTTTTCATGCCGCGAGTTTAAAGATATTTTTGGAAAGGAATATTGTAAATTCCTCCAATGTCCGCTACATAATAAAATCGCTAAAGCGAAAGCAGACAAAGAACATAAAGAAGCTATAGCAGACGAAAAACCATCTGATGAAGCACAAAACATTATCCAGAAAGCAACTGAAATAATGGAAAAAGGCGATCCTGTTAAGTTTCTTCTTGATACACACCAGAAAATGCACGTTGGGGATGCGAACCTTGCCATATCGCTTTTAGTGAGTATTGGCTGCCAGAGCGTCAAGAACTCGGACGGCATCCATCCAAAGGTAAGTGGGGAGTCGGGGAAGGGAAAAACACATTGTTGTCGTGCTATGGCGCGCCTGATACCAAAAGAGTGGCGATGTGAAACCACGCTTTCAGATAAAGCAATATATTATATTAAAATCAAACCCGGAAGTGTTGTTTTTTCTGATGATACGGTTTTGAGTGAAACACTTGAGGGAATTATCAAACGGGCTACATCAAACTTTCAGGAAGGAGACACATATCAGACCGTGGATGCTCAAAGAAATCCTCTTACTCTTAATGTACCTCCACGTATAACCTGGTGGCTAACATCAGTAGATGATAACCAGAGTATGCAACTTCTTAACAGACAGTTTGGGGGTGGTGTGGATGATAGTGATGTGCAGGATAAAAAAGTCATGGATTTTCAAATAAATCAAGCTATAGATGGGCAAGAATCCTTCCCCG
This sequence comes from Candidatus Altarchaeota archaeon, assembly GCA_018897475.1. GTDB lineage: Archaea > Altiarchaeota > Altiarchaeia > IMC4 > QMZM01 > WALD01. The sequence continues at coordinate 1,583 of JAHIKS010000050.1, read as the reverse complement.
AAACAGAGGAAACAAAAATCTGCCAGGAAATTCTCCGCAACGTCAAAGGCAGACTGTTCAAAGTGAAAATTCCTTTCATCAAGAGCCTGAAATGGTACGATGCTGAGAACAGAAGGAACTTACCGATTTTTCTTGATATAATAAAATCACTTGCTGTCTTACGATACAAACAGCGCCCGGTCGAGGATGAATATCTTATCGCCATGCCGCAGGATTATTTTGATGCCAGGGATCTGTATTGTAGCCGTGCAGAGAATCAGAAACTTAAACTATCCGATGGTGAAAAGAAAATATGTGAATACCTTCGGGATGTAGGGGAGGCGTCCACAACAACATTATGTTATTTCTTGAAAATATCTTATGGGCGTCTTAGTCAGATAATGGGAGGGAAAGATGGCAAGTCTGGGCTTTTAGAGAAAGTAAAAGGGATGACTGTAGAGAGTGTATCCGAGAAAGACGATACTATAACCACTCATAAAAAGATGTATGCTCTTAGTGGTTTTAATGTATTTGATGGTTTGGGGTATATTGTAGAGATTGACCAGAAGGAAATAGATGACTTTACCCTGCTTTACCCCAACTTTACCCCAACTTTACCCCCAACTTTACCATACACACACACACTAATACACACTACTACTACTGTATTAAGTGAAAAGGTAAATCCAGATTTACCTAAAACTCAAGAGCATTCACCACAAAATATTCAAGATTCTAAACCTTCAAAGAAAAACACTCAAATAAATTCTTTCGTGCGCAAAACACCGAAAACAGGTAAAAAGGTAAATATGGCCTCTACTGATAACGAAACACGAAAACTAAAGTCAGGTAAAGTAGGGTTAACGGGGGTAAAGTCAGGTGCGGGTGAGCAGGTAAAGCTGGCAGGTGTAGAATGGGAACGAATAAATAGCGATAAGATAAACTCAACAAACGTAACGGCATTTTGTATATGGTATTGCCAGAACATAGATTCAAACAAAACGCCGTCAGAGATTAAAACGGCAGCTGTGAGGGTGTTTGCCATAACTCCGGATGTGCAAAACACAAAAAAACCAGAGGTATCTTATCTATGCAAAACAGGTCAGCACGAGTTATGTGGTGGTTATGCATGTGGATGCGATTGTCATATTCAAAATTAGCTTTACCAACGAAACCACCACATGCGTGTTAAGCTTAAATACTATTACTACTATTACGAATATAAGAGAAAAGCGGTAATGAGGTAATTATGAAACATAAAATCGTGGTCAGTGAAGAAGAATTTTGGACAATTGAAGAATTAAAAACGAAGTTCCGGGTATTGTCTTTGATGGCGGTATTTCAAAAATTGGGTGTGAAAGAGGGTTGGATACCAAAACTAACAAATATTGAAACTGATATTTATGAGTATTTGAAGAAAAGGCAGGCGACGGTGAATGAATTGATGGTATGGTGTGGGTGTACATCCGGAAGAATATCACAAATAATGAACGGAAGAGGGAAGAACCCAGGACTACTTTTCAAGCAAAATGATATTGCGGTTAAAAGGGAAAAAGGTTCCCACAAAACAACATATTCTTTAAAATACTCATAAATATCAGTTT
>JAHIKS010000049.1 GCA_018897475.1 Candidatus Altarchaeota archaeon | reverse complement strand
GTAAGTCTGTAGCCCATTTTCTCCGGAATAAACTGCTCCAGATAGAAGGTTGCGGTGTCGTTAGCAAGCTGCGTGTTGTTCTCAGACCAGTAGATTACTATCTCCTCGAGAGCTCCCATCTTGTTCAGAACCTCGATGGAATCCTCGGCCGTGGAATGCAGCTCGAGGAAACCGACTTCCTTAACGTTTATGGACCTCGTGTGCTCCATGGTTATCAGGCCCGTGAATACCAGCATTATAAAGATGAGGGCAAGAATTGCATCCCAGGTCATCACATAGCCCCTGCGCTTCATTTTTAGTAGCGGCCCCCATAGACTATCTCATATTCGCCTTCGACCCTGCCCGACTCCTCATGGACTGTCATGCCACGCATGAGGATTCTCCGGGCAATATCGTCTATGCCCTCCATATGAAATACCTCACCGATTATATATTTTGTTTTCACCGTTATCTGGAATTTTTCGCCTTTCATTATTTCACGGTCCCTTGGAGTACAGCCAAATGCATTTATGTCGAACCTCTCCCATGCGGGGAGTATAAATGGCAATGCATGGGTCTCGTTCTGGTAGATTATCTCCTTCCCGGGATAGATATAGCATCTTCCTGATTCGTTATTCTCTACAGTTATATTAAGGATTGTAACCCGGGCCATCCACAGGTTGATAAACCTCATGGTGAGATTTCCATCGCTCGTAAGCGAAATTCCTGAGGGGATGGGCCATATGTATCCAAACCCCCCCACCTCATACTCTGTGCCAATATAGCTGTCCAGTTCTGTAATAACAAGAAGAAGATATATGAGGGCCATTATCACAATGGGCACGATGACAACTAGATGTTCGGTCTTTATTTTCCTGTCTCTGGTCATTCGCCTTCTTCTTGGCCTGGATTCCATTCTGTTATTGGTCAATGCTTGCAACGCCTCCTGCCTCGAATAGGGCGTTGAGTGTTGCAACCATTGTAGAATTCAGATACTCCTCCAAATCGGTTTCCTTTTTTATATGGATTGTGTAGATGGCGTCGGTCAAACCGGCATCGTCTAAAATCTCCTCAATCCTTGCCCTGACCTTCATGAGGATTTCCTCATCCAGTTCGAATTCGCAAAGAAACGCAAGTGGTCTTAGACCCTCGTCCAGCGCGGAGGGTATGAGTGAGACTATGATTATCTCCTTATTGTCGATGCCCTTGCCCGGGTTGGAGAGGGTCACGCCCGTCTTTTTCCATTCAAGGATGTTCAGGTTGTCGACCCCTATTTTCTTGAGGGCGTCCTTTACCTCATCCATGTTCTCGCTTCTCAGCTGCAATGTAACCTCCCTCCCTATGAGTGACATCTGCAGAATTCCACCAGTATGTAAGGACTTGAAGAGCGTATCGGGGTTTCCGTTATATGAGCCTGACATGGCAACGATATGTTTCATCCTAATCCATTAATATATGCATTGCGGATATTTATATTAGCCCAATGGAAATCGATAACCTGAAACTGAGGAGGGAGGTCTATAAGCCAGCGGAGGATTCCTTCCTTCTTGCCGAGAATCTGCTTGTCGAAAAAGGTGATGCTGTCCTTGACCTAGGCACGGGAACGGGAATTCTCGCATTGACTGCAGCAGAAAAGGCAGATAGGGTGGTTGGCACGGACATAAATCCAATAGCGGTAGAGCTTGCGAGGGAGAACGCGAGGGTTAACGGGATTGGGAATGCGGAATTCATCCAGTGTGATTTGTTTCCTCCGGGCAACGAGAGGTTCGACCTCATCGTCTTCAATCCGCCCTATCTCCCAGTAAAGGAGCCCGGGCTTCTGGAGAAGGCGTGGAGCGGCGGTGAGGGGGGCATCGAGATTATAGAGAGATTCCTCGATTCTGTTTCAGATTATCTGAAGGACGATGGGGTTTTCGAGCTGCTGATTTCTTCGCTGGGCGATATGGAAAGAATCGATGAGATTATGAAAAAGAATCAAATCGAATATGAGATCATCGCCAAGAGAAAGCTCTTCTTTGAGGAGCTCAGCGTAATCAAGGGAAAAATATTTAACCATTAACGGGAATATTAGATTATGGCCGAGGATGTGAGGGGAGTAATAGAGGCTGCCCTTTTTGTTTCAGGGAGGATTCTCACGCTGGATGAGATTGCAAGGATATGCGAGTCGGGCAACGCCGGGCTTATAAGGCAGGCCCTTGCTGAGTTGAAGGATGAGTACAGTTCAAGGAATTCCGGCATCGAGATTTATGAGTACGACAGCGGCTATGGGATGAGAATCAGGGCTGACATGGAGCCGTCTGTCATGCACCTTGCCTCAGAAACGGAGATTCCGCCGGCAATGCTGAAGACCCTCGCTCTCATTGCATATGAGCAGCCCGTCATGCAGTCAAAGCTCGTCAAGGAGAGGGGCACTAGAGTCTACAAGTACGTGAAGCAGCTCAGGGAGCAGGAGCTTATCGAGGCAAAGAAGAAGGGCAGAAGCAGAATTCTCACTGTAACCCCGAAGTTCAAGGAATATTTTCAGGTTCAGGATGTGAAGGATTTGATCAAGGCCAATGTGAAGGACACAAAGGAGTTGGTCGAGAATACAGGTGGTGATGAAGATGTGGCTGCAGATTAGGATGTATCTTCTTCTGGCGGCGATGTTTGGAATCGTCTATGCATTGCTTGTGGTGGTTGCCGGGAGCTATGGCGTTGGCGGATTTTTCTTTTATGCGATTCTTGCTTCCGTTATGCTCCTTATCCAGTACATGATAGGCCCAAAGATGGTGGAATGGAGCATGAAAATCAGATACGTTAGTGAACAGGAAGAGCCGGAACTGCACCGGATTGTCTCTGAGCTCTCACAGAAAGCAGGAATCAAGAAGCCACGGGTCTGTATCTCAGGTGTTCAGGTACCTAACGCTTTTGCATTTGGAAGGTCCATCTCCGATGGAAGGGTATGCGTAACCAGCGGGATTATGAATCTACTCAGCAAGGAAGAATTGAGAGCGGTTCTCGGCCATGAAATCTCGCATCTCAAGAACAGGGACGTTATGGTGATAACAATGCTCTCAGTTATTCCAATGATATGCTGGTACCTTGCGTGGAGCTTCATGTTCTCGGGAGGAAGGAACAGGGACAACACTGCCATGGTTGGTTTGGTTGCACTCGTCCTATATTTCATAACGAACCTTCTTGTTCTCTATGGCTCAAGGATAAGGGAGTACTATGCTGATAAGGGTAGTGTTGAGCTTGGAAACCAGCCACATCATCTGGCTTCTGCCCTCTATAAGTTGGTTTATGGAAGTGCCAGAGCAGATAGAAACGCTTTGAAGCAGATGGAGGGCTACAAGGCATTCTTCCTGAATGACCCTTCAAGGGCTGCTAACGAGTTGAGGGAGATGAAGGTGATAGACTCTGACATGTCAGGCTCTGTTGACCAAACGGAGCTGATGAACATCAGGAACAAAAAGATAAATGTCAGCGGAACCGACAAGTTCATGGAGATGTTCAGCACCCACCCGAATATGCTGAAGAGAATCAAACATTTGTCTGAGTTGAGTGGTTGATGTATTTATAAAGGGAAATTTAATGAGTAAATAGGTGGGAAAATATGAAAAACAAAATACTGATTTTAGGAATAGCGGTTTTGATTTTGGCAATGTTATTGGTAACGGCAATGCCGGGGAATTCTGAGGATAATGGAAAGGGTAAGAGGGTGATAGCAGATACAACCTCTTCGATAGATAAGTTTATTTTCAGGATGAAGGGTTGTACTATTGTGCATGAATTAAATGATGCAACAGCATTGAAATGTCCAGCAGGAGTTCAAATAGAAGGTGCATTTGAAGACAAAGTGTATCACATCACGGATATGGATGCCAATGTTCAGATAAATGCAGACGATGTTTGGAGTCTGAGTTATACAGGTGAAGGAGTAACAGTAGCGGTTTTGGATACAGGAATTGATACTGACCATCCAGAATTAGTTGGTGATATAGTTGGAGGACAAAGTTTCGTTGAGTATACTACAAGTTATGAAGATGACCATAGTCATGGAACGCATGTATCAGGAATTATAACCGCTGATGGCGTTGGTGGAACTCCTCTAGGTTACGCCAAAGGAGTAGCACCAGACGCAGGAATATGGATGGCAAAGGTCTGCGATTCTGGTGGTTCATGTTATCTAAGTGACATAGCAGCAGCAATCCAGCATGTAGTTTATAACACCCCATATAAAATAATGAGCATCAGCCTAGGTGGTGGAAACTTTGCAGGAGAAAACTGTGATGGCGACTACTTAGCCAGTAAAGTTAACTGGGCTGTAAGTGAGGGGGTAACAGTAGTTGCAGCAGCAGGAAATGATCGGTTTTATGTTAGCAGTCCTGCGTGTGCATCAGGAGCAATAGCAGTTGGGGCAGTAGACAAAAACAGTCTTATGGCAAGCTTCAGTAATTTTGGGACTTCATTGGATATAGTAGCTCCTGGAGTAAGTATCTATTCGTCAATAATAGATAGGTATGATTCGTGGAGTGGAACATCAATGTCAACACCACACGTTAGTGCAGTAGTAGCGTTAGTATTAGATGCTAACCCCAGTCTAACAGTAGATGAGATAAAGACAGCACTTTATGAAACAGCAGACCCGATTAATCCAGATTCTGTATGTTATGGTGTAGTTAAAAAAGCAGGACCAAATTATTGGATAGGTGTGGTTCCTTGCTCGTCTGATAACTATGGAGCAGGAATAGTCGATGCGTATGGAGCAGTTAATTATGTACCAACTACGACAACCACAACCACTACAATAATTACCACTACAACAACCATTCTGGGAGGATGTGGTGACGAATATTGTGCTGGAGCAGACATAGGAGAAGACTGTACAACATGCTCAGTAGATTGTATAGGAAAAACTACTGGTAAGCCTAGTGGTAGATACTGCTGTGGAAATTATGTTTGTGAATCAGCTGGGGAAAACGCAGATAATTGCCCAGTAGATTGTGTATAAGCACAATCAACTTTTTCTTTTTATTTTATATCTCACACGATGAAAGTGAATTACGATAAGGTTATTGGCTATGTATTGCTCGTTGCAGGATTATGTCTGATAATATATAGTGCTCATTTAGCGTATAGCACATTTACTGGTGCAAAAAGCCCGCCGGAGATATTTGAGTTAAAGGATGTCCCCTCAGTAGTTCCTACAGATCAAACACAGATGCCGGAGGTGAATGTATTTCCACCATCCTTTCTTAATCAGATGGGGAATCTATCAGTATATTCTCTGTTAATAATGTTGTTAATGATGGCGGGTGGAAAAATTGCTGATTTGGGCATCAAGATGATAAAGAAGCTTGGTTAGGTGTTTTCCTGGGTTTCCTCATTCTGATGGAATTTATTGCTCCAATCTGATTTTAATGCACTCAATGCCATTAAATTAAATTCTACAATGGAATTCCACCAAAGAATCCTTTCACTCATTGAGGAGCAGGAGTCCTGGCGAGGGAATTGCCTCAACATGATTGCAAGCGAGAATGTGGTCTCTCCCTCCGTGACAAGGGCCGTTGCCTCAGACTTTGGCCATAGATACGCTGAAGGGATGCTTGCCGGCAAGGACGGAGAGGGGATGCAGCTGTTCGACCGCTTCTACCAGGGCAACAGGTTCTTTGACAAGGTGGAGGCAATAGCAATCAGGCTCTCGGAGGAGCTCTTTGGGGCGGAGCATGCAAACGTTGTCCCAATATCGGGAGTTGTTGCAAACCTTTCGGCCTATTATGCCCTGGCTAGCTATGGGGATAAGATTTCCGCCCTCACTATTCCTGCCGGGGCCCACATATCACACGGCAAGGTCTCAGCGGCGGGGGTCATGGGGATGAAGACCATCCCCTATGCATTCGACAATGATGAGATGAACATAGATGTTGATGGCTCAAAGAAGATTCTTCTCGAGGAAAAACCGAAGATTATGGTTCTTGGTGCGAGCGTTTTTCTGTTTCCCCATCCAGTAAAGGAGATGAGGGAGATTGCAGATGAGATTGAGGCAAGGATTGTCTATGACGGCGCTCATGTCCTCGGCCTGATAGCAGGGAAGAGGTTCCAGAGTCCATTTGAGGAGGGGGCTGATGTCGTTACCGCATCGACTCACAAAACCATGCCGGGACCGCAGGGAGGGGTTGTTATGTGCAAGGAGGAACTCAGCAAGAAAATTGACAATGCTGCGTTTCCTGGCCTTGTCAGCAACCATCATCTTCATCATGTCGCAGGCTATGCAATAGCACTAGCAGAGATGCAAAAGTTTGGGGAGGATTACGCAGGGCAGATAGTAAAGAACTCAAAGGCCCTGGGCCAGGCAATGCACGAGTCAGGATTCAAGGTCCTGTGCGAGAACAAGGGCTTTACCAAATCGCACCAGCTTCTCCTGGACGTTTCGAATTTTGGAGGCGGGAAGGAATTCGCTGACCAGATGGAGAGGTCGAACATAATCCTGAACAAGAACATGCTCCCCTGGGATTCGATGAAGGACTCAAGGAATCCTTCAGGGATAAGGATTGGCGTGCAGGAGCTGACAAGGGTTGGCATGAAGGAGTCCGAGATGAAGGAGATTGGAGGGCTTATAAAGAGGGTTATAGTCGATAAGGAGGAGCCGGAAAAAGTCAAGTCCGATGTGGTGGAGCTGAGGAAGAATTTCACCAAGATTCATTACTGTTTTGACTGAATCTCTATTTTTTATTCTAAAAGGGGTAAATAGAATAATGATGAGAAACCAGGATTATGCCGTTTTTGGAATCATTGCTGTAATTCTGCTTAGCGGATGTCTTGGGGACAGGAATGACGAAGAAGCAGCTCCGGAGACTACCCTCACTACTATCCCTACCACAACCACGGAGCTGTGCGGGCTCAGCCAGGATGAGTGCGACACGCATTGCGAGAGTATGTGCGGCCCCGATGAAGTGGACTACTGTCTCTTCGACGAGGAGGGGTGCAACTGCAAATATGAGTGCGGCGTGGAAACCACAAGCACCTCGACTACAACCATAGGTCATGTAACCTGTGATGTCTACTGCAGGGGTATTGAAAAGTACGAATCCGGAATCTGCAGGATAAATTCAGGGGAGTGCAGGAGCAGGGGCGTGAAGGAAATCTATGTGCCCAGGGGTAACAAATACTGCCCGAAGAACAGGCCCGAGAGTAGCTGCTGCTGCAGACTCGAGTGATTCTGCCTTTTTAAATCATATTCTATATTCTTATAGTATTCTCCCAGTATTACTGGGATAGGAAAATGCCAAAAATCAGCGTTGAGATTCCCAAGCATGTCCTTGACGATTTGCGGGAGCATGTGGGGGATGACAAGAAGTTCGTGAATACGTCCGATGCCATAAGGACGGCCTGCAGGAAGATGCTGGACATGATGGACAAAGTGGACGAGATGCACGGAAGAAAGAGGTCCAAAAAATGAAGGTCGGTAGAGAATTCAATTTCGATGCCTCGCATTTTTTGCCCAATTATAAGGGAAAGTGCGAGAGGGTGCACGGCCATACCTACAGACTCAAGGTTGTGGTCGAAGGCGAACCAAATGAGAAGGGGATGGTGATGGACTTCAACGAGCTGAAGGATGCGGTAAATGATGCCGTAATGGGAAGGCTCGACCACAGCAATCTCAACGAGATATTTGAGAATCCCACGGCTGAGGAAATAGCTGAATGGATTTTCAAGGAGCTTGAAAAGAGAATTCCCGTCTCATCTGTTAAACTTTACGAGGGGCTTGGAAAGTGGGTTCTGATAGAGAAATGAAGGCCGTCTGCCTCATCAGCGGGGGGTTGGACTCTGCCGTTGCTGGCGCAATCGCAAGGTCTCAGGGCTATGAGGTTCATGCACTGACCTTCGACTACGGGCAAAGGCACAGCATAGAGGTTGAGTGCGCCAGAAAGATTACGAAGTGGTTGGATTCAGAACATAAAATTTTTAATATAGATATGGGCCAGTTTGGCGGCTCGGCACTTACGGATGAGATTGAAATCCCTGAAGGAAAGAGCATTGATGAAATCAGGAATTCGAACGAAATCCCTCCGACCTATGTCCCTGCAAGGAATACGATATTCCTCAGCATCGCCCTGGCCTATGCCGAGGTTATCAGTGCACAGGCGATATTCATTGGCGCCCATGCCGTCGACTATTCCGGGTATCCGGACTGCAGGCCCGAATATTTTGAGGAGTTCAGAAAGCTTGCTGGGCTTGCTACTAAGCGGGGGGCCGAGGGCAGTAGCATTGGAATAGAAACCCCGTTACTGGAGCTTGGAAAGACCGAGATTATCAGGAAGGGCTCCGGGCTGGAAGTTCCCTTTCAGCACACCTGGAGCTGCTACAAGGGGGAGGATAAGGCATGCGGAGTGTGCGACTCCTGCGTCATAAGGCTTAACGGTTTCAAGGAGGCGGGGCTTGAGGACCCCATTGAATATGAAAGTCAATGAGATATTCCGGAGCATCCAGGGAGAGGGATTGATGGTAGGGATTCCCATGAACTTCGTTAGATTCTGCCAGTGCAATCTGAGCTGTGAGTATTGTGATACTGATTTTGAAGATGGGGAAGAGATGGGAATTCTAGAAATAACTGAAAAGCTAAATGATGAATTCAAATGGGTCTCTCTGACGGGTGGGGAGCCCATGCTCGAGGAGAACCTGATGGATTTGATTAATGAGATTAAGGCCGGGGGATTCAAGATTCTTCTTGAGACGAACGGCACGATTTTCAACAAGGAAGTCTTCGACGGCTGTGAATTCATCTCTGTCGATATCAAGGGACCGTCGAGCGGGGATCTCGACTACAGCAAGGAGGTGTTCGATTATTGCCTAGGGAATTCAGCCAAGAGTCAGCTTAAATTTGTGATTAAGGATATGAAGGACTTTGAATTCTTCCAGCGCGTTTACAGGAAGGAGTATCCGAACTGGATTCTGCAGCCGGAATTCGGCTCGATGAAAAGCCTGGACTACGACCTTATTATGAATGGAATCAATGATAATGTGAGAATCATCCCGCAGGTTCACAGGCTTATGGGGGTGAGATAGAATGCAGGACTCGAAACCGGAGGTCATGGAGGCCCTTAGCAGGGTCGGTATAACGGGGCTAAGGACGCTGGTAAAGATTAACTGGAACGGGAACGAATACAAATTCATCCCGGAGATAGAGCTCACCATGGACCTGCCGAAGGAAAAGAGAGGGATTCATATGAGCAGGCTCGTCGAGTCCATTACCGAGAGTATAGAGGAAGAGACTGAAGTCAAGCACGACTCCCTGGAAGAGCTTGAAAAGCACATCCTGGGCAGGGTCAAGGAAAAGCACCCGTACAACCGGGCGGAGATTCTCATGAAAACAGCGCTCGTCATCAACAGGGAGACCCCTGTAACCAAGAAAAAGACTATGGAGACGCATGACGTTTTTGTATCGGTGATATCGGACAATGGGGATTTTGCCAAGAAGCTGGTGGTTAGGGTGCTTGGGAATAGTGTCTGTCCCCACGCCCTGAAGAAGAGCGACGGAATCTCCCATGTCCAGAGAGCAGAGTGCTTCCTTGAGATTCTTACCGGCTATGAGAACCGGGTGGTCCTGGAGGACATGATAGAGTGCGTAGAGAAGGCCTTTCCCTCCGAGGTTTATACCCTGCTCAAGGTGGAGGACGAGAAGCACGTTGTTGAGAAGATGTTCCAGCGACCAAGATTTGTGGAGGACATAACACGGGATGTCTTGAACAACGCAAAGAAGAGATTCAAGGGCTGTGAGATTAGAGT